>NZ_JAVRCL010000030.1:0-66509 GCF_034530775.1 Nostoc sp. DedSLP04
ATTTTTATTTCTGTATCATTTTTCCATAACTTTTGTTTTAAGGACATGTCTAAAGAACACATTCAAATCCTGGAGCGATTTGATGGAGCCAGACTTTATGCTAATAGCGGTCATTCTTGGCAAATTCCAAGTTCTCGTTTTCCCGTAATCTACTGATGCGTAAGCGTAGCCCGCCGCAGGCATCGCTGATTAGTTGCATCTGCTGACATTCCGACTCCAGGTAGTTACAGTGGCTTCAAGTGGTCGATTCTCACGGTGTATTGTCCATTCCACGTTGTCACTGTACAGCTGAACTCGCCTACATGGTTGACAATGCACCAATTCCCGCCTTTTCCTCGTAAATCAGGATTATCCTTAGCAATGATTTGGCACACTTCTCCGACACAGTAAGGATTTGGCGCTTTGGTGCGCTCCATTATTCGATCCACCACATCTTTTACAATTCTACAGTGGTAGGGTGCAAAGGTGAAGAAAATGCGGCTTTCTCTGACCCTTTTAGTTAAATTGATAAACATTGATATTTATATTACAGTACAATTTTGATTAACCCAATTATCAGGAATTCTTTCTAAAATACCAGAACCAAATACCTTATTCATTTCTAAATATTCTAGATGAACATAACCAATATGACAGTGACAAGTTTGGTTGGTACAAGGTTGTTCAAACAAAGCTATTTCCCAGGTAGAATCGTAAATATTACCAATTGCTGTTTTAAGAAAATGACATCGGTACATTGTCCCGTCACCATCAACAGAAATCACTGATTCTCCAGCCCGACAAGAATACCCAAAACTAGGATAATGTTGAGTGTTTAATTCATATAACGGGTCAATAGATTGAAAGAATTCTCGATTTTCTGGTGATAAATTAGGAAGTTCAGCTTTCACAGCATTAATCCACAAATAAACGTGGTTTGGTAACTCCTGACGTAAAGCGGCTATTTCTGTTTTAAACTTGGGAAAACCGACAACTCCAACGCTGAATTTGATATTTTTGTTGTCTAGATTGAGGCATTTTTGTAAGAAGCGATCGCGTGACACCCATTCTGAATGAAAAGTTGCCCAAAGCGCCAATTTATCTTTGTTACATTCCTCTACCCAATCTAAATTACAAGATAGATTAGTTTGAATTGCTGCTTTATTAACATTGGGCAACTGTGTTAATTTTATCAGTGCTTGCTGATAGTAAGAATGGATTAATGCTTCTCCCCAAGGAGTAAACAGAATTGAAAATTGATGTTGGGAATGTTGGGAAATAAAATTGACAAATCGTTCTAAAGATTGTTTATCAATTGCCAATTCTGCGGCTGTTTGTTGGCGTTTAGCAAAGGGGCAATATTCACAACCGTAGTTGCAACTGATTAAAGGGCCGCGATAGAGGATGGTGAGGTGCATATTAGTTTTAAAGTTTAAAATTTAGTTTTTAGGATAGATGTTTACCCTACTATTTTAGAAAAATTTATGTTTAAATTATTCGGCTACTGTGCAGTAGCGATCACCTTCATATTCATAAACTCGATTACCTTCTGCAATGACACGAACATCCATTTCCCAAAGCAATTCAAGCATTTCATCAGTTACATAAGTTTCTGATATATTGAGGATATCCAATTGGTTGATTATAGGATAATTAAGTAAAAGTTCTGCTCCTTCATCAGTTAAATTTCCGAGAGAAATGTCAAACACTTGAATTTTTTGCAAAACTGGTGCTTGAACTATTTCACGAACTATCTCATTACTATATTCACTATTGCGTAGCCCTAAATATATAAGATTAGGGAATAAATCTCCATAAAGAAGAGGAGCTAAATCTTCAACAGAACAAGTGCATCTATAGTTAAGGCTACCCAACCATATTTCCAGATGTTCTAATGCTGGCAATTGAAGAGAGTACAATTGTAATAGAGATTCTTTCCGCAGTCCTCCTGTTTCTATGATCAGAGCCTTTAATTTATTATGTCGTGTTGGATTGAACATCCTATGAGTATTACCACCACGAATCTTTAATATTTCTAAATTAGGGTACACTTCTAATACTGGGCTGATATAGTTATGGCTCATTTGAGAAATCATCCACTCATCATCTGTGACATCGCCTATGAATACAGCCTTGAGATTAGTTAATTTATCCTGAGCATTCACAAGAAAATTAACAATATTTTGTGATGAATCACTTTCAAAAACGTCTGAATGCCACATTCCAAAAACTAACGCTTCTACCTGGTCAACTCGTGAATCTTCTAAAAGTAATTCAAGTTTATCTGCAATAAATTCGTCTCCATCTCGATTAGTTCGGAAAGCGTATGCAGTTCCTACAGGGTCAGTTATACCAACCTGTGGATCATACTCTTCTACTTTGCGATTTGCAAATTTTTGGGAGTGCGATGTTATGAAACTCGATCCTTTACGTTTCTCTAGTTCCCAGCGTTCTTTTAAAAACCAAGGTTTATAACTTTGCAAAGCCGCTATAGCTTGAGGTTCATTTCTTTCACTTAGTAAAACACAAGCATATCTTCGTAGCCTTCCTGATTTATCTTGTAAAGATTGAATTATCAAATCTAGACCTGATGCACCATATTGAAGTGCATCATTCAGTGCTTCTTCTCGGTCTTCTATAAACTGACTTAATAAACGTCTCTTGACACCTTCGATACCACCTAATACAACATCATAAATAGGTGCTGTTTCTCCTCCAAGCACTGCATCAAATTCTCTGGGTTGATTTTTATTGTTTGTCATATTTTCTCCAACGGTAGATGTAATGTAAATACCCGTATAAACGTGATTAATCGCTTCTCTACAAATCTTTTTGAAACCCCACTATTTCAACTCATAATTCTGCATTAATTCCTGAACTTTATCAGAAAATAACCACGCGCCAATAGTGTCAGAACGCTCAATGCCAAATTCAGTTAACTGCAAAATTTCCTCATCTTTTATCGCCAAATTCAAAGCAAGCAGTTCTGAAAATTCTGGGAAATCAGCGTATACTTCACTACCAAATTGCCGACGATAAATGGCACAATTCAATCCTTTATCGGAAAGCAAAGATAACAAAATATACCGCCGACGTTGTTCTTCAGCATTTAGTTGAAAGCCATAGTGCGCGTATTCAAATAACTCATCGGCTGTTTGAATATATGCTTGTAAAATCTCGCTGATTCCCTTTGTTCCCACTGCATATTCGTTGGAATAGTGCAAAGTATTAGTATAGGAACGTGCGCCACAACCTAAACCAATCATACTGTCGGCTTGACAGCAGTAGACGGGAGATAAGGGAGAAAGATTGCTAGATTGTCCCTCTTCTAAGCGTCGAAACATCCGCATGGAAACTTGCGTATATCCTTGTGACAATAATAGCGATCGCCCTTCCCGATAACAAGCTAAACGAATATCGTCCCATTCTCGATCTGTGCGTCCCAAACCTGTGAGCGATCGCACGTATAATGGATATAGATAAATTTCCTCTGGTTTAAAGCGCAAGGTAGCTTGTATTGATTGCAACCAACTATTTACTGTTTGTCCGGGTAAACCGTAAATCAAATCAATATTTAGAGTGGGAAATCCCATTTCTTTTATCCTTGTCAGCGTTGCTTCTACCTGAGTAGTAGATTGACGGCGCTGGGTTGCTAAGACTTCCGAATCGATGAAGCTTTGGACACCAATGCTAACACGATCGACGGCGTGCGATCGCAACAACTTTAACTTATCCTCAGTGGCGGTTTCTGGCGAAACTTCCACAGAAATGGGAATTTCCTGTAACTTTGCACCCATCGTATTTTCAGCAATATTGAGAATAGTTTCGAGATGCTGAATCGGTAATTGCGTGGGAGTTCCGCCACCAATAGCGAACCTAGCAAATGACGCATCACCCAACACCGCCTTCATCCGTTGCGCCTGTCGCTGTAACGTGCGGACATATTGACTCATAAAATCTTCATTGTGGCTGACTGTGGTAAACAGGTTGCAGAACCCACAACGCATTTCACAAAACGGTATGTGTATGTAGAGAAATAGCGCTTGTCTATCTTGCTGCACCCAAAGTTCTGGGAGATACACAGGTGGGGTGAGGGGACGGTAAGCTGTTTTGTGGGGGTAAGAATAGACGTATGCTTGATAAGGAGACTGGGCAATTTTCGATTTAAGATTTTGAATTGTAAGCATAGAATTTCAAGTATTTTCGTGACAAGTTAAGAATTTGCTTTACAGCAATTTTCAGGTAAATGAACCACAAATAGACCTCTCTCCAAACCTCTCTCCTACGAGGAGAGAGGCTTTGATTTTCTCCCCAACACTAGTAGGGAAGGGGCTGGGGGTTAGGTCTGATAATTGTGGTCTAAATACATGAAAACTGCTGTAAGTCTCACGCAAAGGCGCAAAGACGCAAAGAATAACTCTGCGCCTCTGCGTCTCTGGGTGAGTTTTCATAAAATAAACTCTGCATAGGGAACAGTCCAAACCACAGGATGGCTAAGTCGATGTCCAGTGTAACCATCTTCACCGTAAGTTGTCCCGTGGTCGGAACACAGAATGCAAAAAGTAGAATGCCTTTGTCGTATAATATTCCAGAGTTTGGCTAATTGGCGATCGACATATTCTAAAGCTGCGGCGTGAGATTCAATGGTATCGATTTTATCTTTTGCATCGGGAAGATAGAAATAATTTGGTTGATGCAAAGCCGAAATATTTATAAATAAAAATATGCGTTGATTATTTGGCGTTTTTTCTAAAATTTGTCGCGCCAGATTTACCTGATTTTCTGTAGATTCGGGATTAGTAACGCCTAATTCTGGACTCCAATAACTTTCGGCAAATATTGAGGGAATTACATTACCTAAAGGGTTGCGTTTGTTGAAAAAACCAACTCCACCAATGCAAACTGTATGATATCCCTTAGCAGCTAATCCAGTAACAATATTTGAGCTATCTAACACACAAGTTGTATCAGTTGTCGTGGTACTTCCTTCAAACCCCAAAGCAAAAAGGCGGGGATGAATTCCAGGCGTTACAGATGTAGGTAAAAAGCCTGCGAAAAATGCATGATGAGAAGCATAAGTGAAGTTTCCAGGTGAATGTCGTTCTTCCCAACCTGTTTTAGGGAGTACTTTTGCTAAGTTTGGAGTGCGTTTTTCTGCGAGTAAATCTTTGGCTACGTCGTAACGTAATGTATCTAAGGTGATAAATAAGATATCATGAGTTCCGACGATTTGATTGATGTTGAACATGGTAATAAAAATTATGTTCTATAAATTTTAAAATTACCTGTTTTGTATTTACGGATGATAGCGTTGATTTGATCTTTGTCATACTCCAAAGATGTGCGATCTTTAGAGTTAGTGTAACTATATATTGCATCTCGTTCAAAACATTCTGCGACCGCATACATTAGAGTTGTCAAACTTGAGAAGAATTTCCTTCCTTTTAAATTTTGAATAGAAAAATTTTCATCCTCATCATTGAAATGAAATACAGGATATGTTATTTCATCTATGCTAACAACATAATAATCACCTCCTAATTGATGAGAAAATAAAAAAATACGAAGAAAATTAGATAGACAACCACGTATTCTTAAGTTTTGAAAATCAGTTATTGCTTCTTCTAAAGAGCTAAATGCTCCTATAATACCATTCCATGTAGCAAAGCCAAATCCTATATCATCAGATAATCCATTTCGCCATTGATATAGCTCATATAGTTCTTCTGGTAACTTAAAAGGTAAATCTTTAGTTATTTGATCAATTTCTTTACGGGTTAAACCTGGTTGTAAAAGCGAAGCAATTTCTGGATCTTTTTCTTCTAAGGTTCTTAATATTCTGTTTAAAGATTCTGTTAAAATAGAACTTTTTACCCTTTTATTTCCTCCTAAAACTACACCATAAATAGGAGGTGGCGCTTCTCCACCAAGTACTGCGTCAAATTCTCCCGGTTTATTTGAATTGTTGTTCATTTTGGTTAATCCTAATTTATAGTTGCACCCTACATTTATCTTGCCAAAATCGCCTTAATTTCACTCGTATAAGTATCCATCCCATTCCACAAAATACCCGGTAATAAATCACCAAAAGCATTAATCTCTAAAATCGCATGAGTTTTCCAATCTGGTAAAATTAGTAAATCAACTCCACAATATAAACTATTAGGAAATAACGTTGCTGCTTGTTCGCAAGTTCGCTTCATTATCTCCCAATTTTCTAGACCAACTTTTGCTAAAAATTCCTCAGTATTTCCCCGTTCATTTCCCAAATGTAAATTTGTCATGGGACTTTTACTAAGGCGAACAACTATATGCTGTGCTTCACCATTAATAACCACCACACGCACATCAAAACCACATTCTTGTAAATGTGCTTTGGGTAGCCATTCTTCAACTTGTACACCTTCTGCTGTCAAGATGTTGATGATGTCGGCGATTTCTTCGCGGTGAGTGTAATGCCTAATTTTACGGGAGTTGTAAAGCAGAGTTTGCCCATTTTCTCGCACTCGTTCAACAGTAGTTATGGCTGATTCAAAACGCGAATTTGCGCGGTAAGCAACGACTCCAGAAGCGGCGGAACCGTGGGAAAGTTTGACGAATACTCGTTCTATTCCCTGCATTTGCATTTGTTCGCGCAAATGTTCGTAGTTGTGGATTTTACCTAGCGATCGCGGAACGGGGATATTATGACGGCTGAATCTTTTGTGACAAGCTGGTTTGTCAAACATCACAGCGATATCTTGGGGATGGTTCATGAAGTACCCCTCCCCGCAAGCGAGGAGGGGAGTAAGTTGTGTTTCCCATTTTTGCAACAGATACCGCCAGCCTAAATACCACTGTCGCGGATAGAGGATGAGTCCTTTGTCAAATTCTAATTTTTTCGCTGCTTCTGCACTGATATGTTGATGACTGGAAGTAGAAAAAATTTCCCTACTCCCTTCTGCAATGATGGCTTTATCAACATCAAAGTTTTTTTCTGGAGAGTCGAAGCGGATAATAGTGTTGGGTGTATTGAATTGTTCGAGAGTTTGTTTTTCTGCTATTAAGTCGGCGTAATCTACTACGGTGGCTGGTGGTAAGTTGAAATGGGCGATCGCTTGTTGGAGGAAACCGACACGGCGGTTTTCGGGGTTGGCGATGAGAATGAAGTTAAGCATTATCTAATATATTCTTTATTCGTGGAGGGCAGAATAGCGATCGCCATATTCACCATCTTGAGGTTGTGCAATTACGTGACACGCAAGTTGGTCTAAGACTTCGGTATTTGAAATGTAGTTCATAGAAAGATTAAGGGTGTGGAGTTGGTTCACTGCGGGACAATTTAAAAGATATTCCACTCCTTGATTTGTCATTTCTCCCATTGAAAGGTCGAGAATTTTAAGGCGTTCTATTAAAGGAGAACTCACTAATGCTTTGGCTACTTCATCAGCATCTTCACAACTGCGTATGCCCAAATACTGAAGTTTTGGAAACTGCTCAGAGATTTTAGGTATTAAGCTAACTGCATCAAATCCTCCGTTCCCTGTCCACAATTCCAGATATTCTAGATTTGGCAAATTAAGATTAACAATCTCATTAACTGTTGAGTATGGTAAATATTTAGTTTCAATAATCAACGTTTTGAGATGATGATGTTCTACTAAAGTAAATGACAAGCATGAACCTTCAAAAGGATCGTAGTTATCTCCGTCAGCGTTACCACGTATGTGAAGAACCTCCAAGTTTGGATAAGCTTCTAAAATTAGGCTCATGTTTCTGGTTAGTTTATGTCTGGAGGTGTCTTTGTAAGGGTCATCTTGAGGATCGCCCCAAAATAATGCCTTCAGGTTGCTCAGTTGGTTCTTTGCTTCAATAAAAAGGTCTATAAAACAGTGACTAGGATAGTGACAGTGTAAAGCTTGGATCTGATGACTTTGGGGATTATGAAGAAATCCTTGAAATTTTTTGGTCGTTTCTTCTCTATCAAGACGATGTGTTTCTGCCCTAAAAGACAACCCTGAGCCGGATTTTACTATTGATCTAACTTTGGCATACAAAGCGTACCAATCTAGTTCTAAATTTAGAGCATAAGCTGTAATTTCAGGATTTGTAATACCTACTTCTGAATTAAATTCTTCAACTAACCAGTCGGTCATCATGGTAAAAGCAAGGTAGGGGTCAGAATTTAGTAACGCTTGCTTTCCTTTGTTTCCTCCCCTTTGTTTTAATAATTTTGCAGCAAAACGCTGCACTTGCGCGGAAGAATCAATTAAAGTATTAATCACTAAATCTAAACCCATATCCCCATAATTCAACGCCTCAGAAAGTGCTGCAACCTTTACTTCAACAACCGAACTTTTTAACCGACTTTTTACCCCTTCAAGTCCTCCTAAAACCACGCCACTAACAGGAGGTGGCACTTCACCACCAAGTACTGCGTCAAATTCTCCGGGTTGATTAGAATTATTATTCATAGTTAAAATTGAACTAATTAAGAGAAAGTTTTTTAACCCGCGTAGGCGGGTTTTGTCTGTGTAGCCGCGACTTCCAGTCGCCCATTACTGTAAATTTCACTCAGAAACAGAACAATAGCGGCCATCGATGTAGCGATCGTCATCTTCTTTTTTCTGATTATTTGCCAAAACACGTACATCCAAACCAGAGAATTTATCAATCATTTCCTGGGATAAAAAGTTTTCTGAAATATTGAGAATATCAAGATTATTTATCGCCGAACAATTTAGTAATTCTTCCGCACCAGCATCAGTCAGCGTTCCCATTGAAAGGTCAAGTACGCTGATATAATCAAGAATTGGAGAACCTACAATAACGCTGACTATTTCATCGGTAAATTGGCTATTGCGTAATCCTAAATAAACTAGATTGGAAAATTTTTCTGCAAAAATAATCGGATTTAAATCTTCAAACCAACAATCTCCGCCGTAATCTTCACTACCAAACCATAATTCTAAATGTTCTAAGGCTGGCAGATTCATCTGACAAATTTGGGCAACAGTATCCCGACTTAAACCCCCAGTTTCAACAATCAACGCTTTGAGATGATTGTGTCGTATCGGCGGACTAAATTGTAAACGATCGCTTCCACGAATTTGCAAAATTTCCAGTTTAGGATAAGCTTGCAAAATGGGACTTATATCACTTTGTTGAATCCAAGATATTTCCGAATCCTCAGAAGTAAGATCGCCAATAAAAACAGCTTTGAGATTAGTTAAACGTTGTTTAGCATCAACTAAAGCTTGGACAATACTACTTGAATCAGTCTGTGATGTTTCTGCCCACAAACCAAACACTAAAACTTCTAATTTGTCGGCGTTGGTTTCTTGCAGAAGTCTACTAAGTTTCCTGGGTAAATTATCATTATTTTCATATTCAAACCTGAGAGCATAAGCATTGTTAACAGGTTCAACAATACCTACATTTGCATCAAACTCTATAACTTGCCGATTAGCAAATTGAGTAACACGATCATTTTTATACCCTTGATACTCGTTAAATCTCTCTTCCAAGTTCCAAGGTTTATATGCTTGCAAAGCTTGTTTGACTTGCCGTTCTGTTTTTTGTTTTAATAGTCGATAAGCAAAACGCTGTACCAATCTCGATTTATCTTGCAATGCTTGAATTAATACATCCAACCCTGCATCACCATATTTCAAGGCTTCGCTGAGTGCAGCAATTCGGACTGTAATCACAGGATTTGATAAAGAACGTTTAACCCCCTCAATTCCTCCTAAAACAACTCCATCCACAGGAGGCGGAGATTGTCCTCCCAACACTGCATCATAATCTCTGGGTTGATTTTGGTTGTTTGTCATGGCGTTTTACCTTTTGAGTCCTTATTAGAATTCCCAAAAATGCGGAATACGCATACATTAATCTCTCAAGTAAAAATACGAGCAACGTAGACGATCGAGGAATGAAAATGTTTTCTATGGAAAGCCTTTTAGGATTTTTGGCGTTACTTTTGATTGTTCCAGCAATTAGCGCTGCGATCGCAACCACTGCCAATATGATTAATCACCTCACCAACGGAACGGATATCAAATTCAGGTGGACGAGAGATTTAAAATGTAGAAGTGTAACCTTGTCCATCCCCGCTTAACAAAAGGTTTAGCAGAATTATTTGCTATGCCTGCTATAGTTATGTTGTCTTTAAGCAAGTCCCCACACTTTAATAGTTTTTTCCCAACTGCTACTACTAACCAGATTCTGCCCATCTGGGCTAATTGCAAGACTCTTAATAAGAAGAGATTGGTGCCCTCTTAGCGCGTTCATCTGCTGTCCGGTTTGCAAATCCCATACTTTGATTGTATTTTCCTCACCGCCGCTAAAGAAGGTTTGTCCGTCTGGGCTAATCGCTACACAATTAACTTGGGTTTGATCTCCAATAAGAGTGTAAATTTCTTTTCCCGTTTCCAAATCCCACACTTTAATAGAACCGTCCCAACTACCGCTGACAAGAGTTTTTTTATCACCAGTGAGGGCAACGGAGGTAACTGCTTTTGAATGTCCCTTCAAAATATGGATTTGCTTTGCTGTGGGTAAATCCCATACGGTGATGCTGTTGTTCTGACTGCTACAGACCAATATTTGTCCGTCTAAGCTGATTGCGAGACAACAAATCTCACTCTGATGAGCATAGAAGTTGTAAAGTTCTTTTGCCATCTGCCAATCCCAGGCTTTGAGTGAATAGTCGCTACTAAAAAGAATTTGCCCATCTGGACTAACGGCTAGAGCGTAAATCGACGTAAATCTTGCTTGTAACCTAGTACGCAAAGTGCTAATTTTTTTTCCAGTTTGCCAATCCAAAACCTTGATAAAATTCTTTTCCTGTCCAACGAAAAGAGTTTGACCATCAGGGCTAATGGCTAGGGAATTAATATAATATCCATCTCCGTCGAGCGTGCGAATTAAACGTCCTGTTGCAAACTCCCATACTTTGATTGTTGTGTCCCAACTGCCAGTGAAAAGAGTTTGACCATCAGGGCTGAAGACGACACAGCTAACAAACCTTGAATGACCTTCCAAGGTACGCAGACATGTAAGCTTTTGCCAAGGATTGTACTCGCGTAACGCCTGTTTTATAAGAGGTTCTTGTCTTTGCCTTAACAGCGAGTAAGCAGCCCACCTAACTTGTGTAACTTCATTTTGCAAAGCTTGGATGACTAAATCTAAGCCTGCATCCCCGTGCTGGAGGGCTTCTTTTAACGCTGCAATCCGATTTTGTGGGGCAGTACTGGCTAACCGTTGTTTGACTCCTGGCAGTCCTCCTAAAACTGCTGCATCGCCTGGGGTAGGTATTTGGCTACCTAAAACAACATCAAAAGGTCTTGGCTGGTTGGGATTTTGTGACATGATGGTTTCAGCTTGCACTACTGTCTATCATTCCCCTGGATTGATAAAATGCGATCGCTCTATTGCGCGTGTAAGTAACCGTCTAACCATGAAGATTGTGCGTAAATTATGTTAAATCTTATTGACTTAAACTAGTACATTTGTTTTAATTTATTGGCGAAAGCTCTCACGTATTTATTTGTACTAGTGCCAGTGTTAATTGTCGTTGGCTAGAATTTGGTACAACACGATCGAAACCCTAAAAAATAAAAAGAGTCTATTTATGGCTGAGTATCAAAAAATTGAGTATCGCATTGGTAAAGATGGGAAAATTACTGAAACAGTAATCAATTCTTCTGGTTCAAGTTGTACAAGTACAACATCGGGAATTGAAAAGGCTTTAGGAGAAGTTGAAAATCAAGAATTATTGCCTGAGTATTACGAAGGTGGTGAGGGCGATACAGTGGCACAAAACCAGTCTCTCAAAGAAATTTAAGAGGGATGCAGATAGGAATGTTTTCTCTTTTAAGCTTTTTGACAATGGCAATAGGGATTTGCACTCTGTTGTTGATTATTCCAGCAATTAGCACTGCGATCGCTCGCCAAGCAGACTTGGAAACTAACAAGTTAGAATTGGCGCGATGTCTAGCAACAAGCAGGTTAGCATCTACGCAAATTGAGTTACTAGAAAATGAACTAAAGGCAACACGCAAAAATTACTTAGAAGAGCAGCAAAAAATAGAACAGTTACTTGCTGAAAAAGCAGCGCTATATCAGGAAGGCTTGCGACTACATGAAGAATTGCAGCAGCAACGAGTTGAACTATCACAGGAATTTCGCTCTGCAACATTTGAGCAATTGCAGACATTGCTAACAAACTATCCCAGCATCCATCAGATGGTGCGCGTTAAACCAGAATTGCCTGCGAAAAATCTGCTCTCAATGTTTACTTCTTTAGATAACCTACTGGGCAAATGGGGTTACGAACAGATAGGCAAACCTTGGGAACAAGTACCTTACAATCCGCAGATTCATCAACCAGACACTGCTGATATTGCTGAAGATGAGTTAGTTTACATCCGATTCATTGGTTATCAGCATCAAGGAAAAATTCTTGTCCCTGCGAAAGTTAGCCGCACTTTACCGGGAGGGGGGAGGTGAGGGACTTCCAACAAATGAATTATCCAATCTTGTGGGGTGGGCATCTTGCCCGCCCTTACCTATGGGCGGGCGAGACGCCCACCCCACAAGAAGTAGTTGAGTATTTTTTTATTTGTCAGTCCTAGAAGAACGATTATTACACAATTCCCAATGTCCAATGAGTAATAACAAATGACTACAGTAATAATTGATTTTGGTACTAGCAATACTGTTGTTTGTACTACTGATTTGATTACGCAAAAACCACGGACGTTGAGATTTGATTCGATGTCGCGCCGCTTTGAGGTTGGGGCGGAACAAGTTAGCGTTGTACCCAGTTTAGTATTTGTGGAAGGGCGCGATCGCATTTCTTTTGGTGAATCTGTACGCGCCAAACGCTTGGGGTTTGCCCAGCCGGAACGCTGTTTTAGAGCTTTCAAACGCGATTTGGCAGCAGATTTTGTCCCACCTCCGCGACAGTTGGATGGTAATAGTTACAGCGCTGAGGTGGTTTCGGAACTGTTTCTTAAGGAAATTTGGCAACAGGTTGAACAGCAATTACAACCCAGTAGCGTTATTTTCACAGTTCCCGTTGGTGCATTTGAGCGATATCTTGACTGGTTCCGCAACTTGGGCGACAAGTTAAATATTCCCGCAGTGCAAATTGTCGATGAATCTACCGCAGCAGCCCTTGGTTATGCTGTCAAGCATCCTGGTGCTGTGATTTTGGTGGTTGATTTTGGCGGCGGTACTCTAGATTTAAGTTTAGTACGAACTGTCAGCGCTGAATCTGAACAGCAAGTAGTACGTGCCGAAGTTATCGCCAAATCCGATGCTTTTATTGGCGGCGTAGATATTGATACATGGATTGTTGAACATTACCTGCAAAAAATCGATTCTTCCCGTGCTGAAGTTGGAGAAATCGGTTTTATGAATCTGCTGGAAGTTGCAGAAAGGGTAAAAATTCAACTTTCGATAACAGATGAGGCGAAAGAAAGTTGGTTTGATGACGAAAATTTTATGTCCCATGAATTGCAATTGCATCGGGATGAATTAGGCGAAATTTTAGAAAATCAACAATTATTAGAACAGCTAAGACAGGCGATAGATGAAGTATTAGCGATCGCACTTGCTAAAGGGATCGGTAAATCTACAATTGAACAGGTTTTATTAGTGGGTGGTACTTGTCAAATTCCCGCCGTACAACAACTAGTAATTTCCTATTTTGGACGACAAAAGGTAAAGTTAGACAAACCCTTTGAAGCTGTCGCACATGGCGCATTAGCTTTAAGTGAAATGGCAGCAGTCGATGATTACCTGCGCCACAGTTATGCAATTCGTCTTTGGGAACCCCACAGCAAAAGTTATTCTTATTTAACTTTGATTGAAAAAGGGGCAAAATATCCAGGGGCGCGTTCTGAAGCTTTAACTTTACAAGTCGCCACAGAAGGACAGCGAGAAATTCGTCTCGATATTGGGGAAGTAGCAGAAGTTTCCCAAGCGGAGGTTTATTACGATACTCAAGGAAGGATGACGAGCAGCCAATTAGTAAAACAAGATAGTTATCGCTCTTTGGAAACTCATCATCAACAAGTATGTGTCGCTCATATCGAACCGCCTGGACAAACAGGAATAGACCGAATACAGGCACAATTTGAAGTGAATGAACAACGGGTATTAGTAGTGACTGTAAAGGATTTGTTGACGGGAAAAATGTTAGTTGATAAGGGAGCGATCGCCAAACTCAAATAATCTTCTCTCTGCGCCCTCTGCGTTTTGGCGGTTCGTTAAAAAAAACTATCATTTGATATTAATACAATGGACAAAAAACAAAATCAACCTAAAGAATATGATGTTGTGTTTGGTGGCGATAATCCTTTACCATTAGGCGGTTTGGTATTAGGAGGCTTAGAAGGAGCCAAACACCGTTTATCAAGTAATATTTTAGAAGAACGTATTGCGGCACTTTCTGAAGTCTTGAACTATGGAGAACCTGGTTTAGATTTGTTGATTCAGGCTTTAAAAGATGAATCAGAACAGGTTCAGAACAAAGCATACTCTCTTTTGTTATCAAGAAAGGAAGAAAATGTCAAAGAGGCACTAGGTCAATACAAATCCTGGCAATTTTTTGAATACTTACGCACCACAAGTGGACATTCACATCCAGTATATTGCAGTGCAGTTAGCCCAGATGGACAAATTTTAGTAACAGGTGCAGATGGTATAAAAGTTTGGAATCTAAAAACAGGAAAACAACTTTATTCATTGTCAAATCCTGGGCCTAAATATGTAAGTATCAGCCCTGATGGAGAAACTCTTTTAAATGCTTTCTATGAATATGGACAAATGCAGCTTTGGAATTTAAAAACAGGTCAACTTATCCAAACTCTTAAACCAGAAGATTCACGTCATTCTACTTCTATAATGGTGAGTTCAGATTGGCAGACTATTGTTGGTGTCAAAAATAAAAGTATTGACATCTGGAATTTAAAGACAAAAAAACTAATCCGAACTCTCAAAGTTTATTGTGGAAAGCTTAGTTGTATAGCTCTGAGTTCAAATGGAAAAATTTTAGCAGGAGGTAGTTTTGACAACCGCATCCGAGTTTGGGATTTGAATACTGGAAAAGAAATTCAGACACTTGAAGGTCATGTACAAAGTGTTTGTTTTCTTGCTATTAGTCCAAATAATAAAATTATTGTTAGCTGTGGAGATAAAAGTATAAAAGTATGGGATTTAGAAACAGGTAAGTTAATCAATACCTTTATAGGTCATAAACGCCGTATAGTTTCTGCTGCTATTAGTTATGATTGGCAAAGGATTATTAGTTATAGTATAGATAAATCTATCGTCCAATGGAATTTAAATACAGGACAAAAATTAGGCACTTATCAAGAGACTTTTGAAAATGATTTTTCCTTATTAGTTACTGATAAAGGACAAATTTTTATTACTATCAGCGATCGTATAGTGAATATATGGGATTTACATACAGGCAAAATCAGCGATACATTCTCGGTAGTAGGACATTTAGTTTCAATTAGTTCTCTCGCCCTCAGTCCTGATGGAGCAACTATTTACAGTTGCGGAGGCGGTGATGCAACTATTAAGTTATGGGATTCTCAAACAGGGGATAACATTTCTACTCTCTTTGGTCATTCAGCACCAGTTCATTGTTTAGTTACCAAGCAAGATGGGAGTATTTTATTTAGTGCTAGTAGTGACAAAACTATCAAGATTTGGGATGTAAAAAATAAGCAAGAAATCAGTACGATCGTTGGTCATTCCAATAGAATTTTTTCTTTGGATATTAGCCATAACGGTAAAATTTTAGCTAGTGGAGATTTAGATGGCAATATTCAAGTATGGAATTTAGAAACAAAAAAAGAGATTTACACTTTACAACAGAAGGCATACTCAGATTATTCTAGAAATGGAGTTCTTAGCCTAGCTATTAGTCCAGATGCTAAAAAATTGGTTAGTTGTACTGAAAGACTTTATCCAGTATTGCAAGTGTGGAATTTAGAAACAGGCGAAGAAATTTATTCATTAACAGAAGTACCTGTTGAATCTATAAAAATTAGTGGTAATGGGCAATATTTAATTACTGGAGGTCAAAATCGAAATGCTATTGAAGTACGTGATTTACAAACAGGAACACAAATTCGTACTTTTCCAGGACAAATAGATTGCCTGACTATTAGCCCAGATGGAGAAGCAATATTTGTGGGTAGTAAAGACAAAAGCATTCAAATCTGGAATTTGAATACAGGAGAACTAGTTCGCTCTTTAAAACCACACCCATTTTATTATGACAGGAAAGCAATAGCTATCAGCCAAAATGGGCAAATTCTTGTTAGTGGCAAGGGCGGTAATATTAATATATGGGGGGTACGAAAAGTTGAATGAAAATTGCGATCGCCTAACTCAAGTGATTGGGAATACTAAGTAGTAGGCTCAACATTAAAAACCTGATGAAAGAAAATTCCAATCGCCCAACAGTTTATGATGCTGTCCTTGGTGGTCAAGAAAAAGCGCCTCCTGGTGCTGTAGTTTTAGGAGGACTAGAAGGTGTTAAAAGACGCTTGGCAAATAAATGCGGTAGTTGAACAAAGAATCGCTGCACTAGAAGAAGCACTCAAGTATGGCGAAGCAGGTTTGGAATTAGTAATTTGGGCGTTGGACGATAATTTATGGAAAGTACGCCAAGCAGCTTATTCACTATTAGCTTCTCGACAAGAACCTATAGTACAAGAAATACTTCAGGAGTATGGTAATAAAATCGACAGATATGATGCTTTCGTGGCGATGGCGCGTGCTGGCGGAGTGTCCGATGTCGATACGCTGATGGATAATCTAGAATATGACCGCAATAGCGCCACCTACAAGTTAGTTGATTTTACACTGGGCTTAGTTGATACTTCTCAAGGTCAAGACCGAATTCGACATTACCTGTTCAATGGCACACAGATACAACGTAATTATGCAGCACTTTACTTTAAACGAAAAGGTGCAAAAGATATTTTAATTGAAGCAGTGCAGCAGGGCTGTATTGACAGAGTGCAAGCATTTTCTAAATAAAACAGCAATGTCAGAAAATCCCAATCAACCAAGAGAATATGATGCAGTACTTGGCGGACAAGTACCACCTCCAAAAGATGGTGTGGTTTTAGGAGGTATTGAAGGTGTTAAACGACGGTTGATCGGCGCGACATCCCTAGAACAACAAATTGTCGCCGTTGAAGAAGCCCTAAAGTATGGCCAAGCTGGTACAAAATTGGTGTTTCAGATTGTAAATACTGAATCGGAAAAGTTGGAATTTACAGTATCGTCACTGCTGGGACAACAAGCATTAGCAAAAGTACAGTCCCATCTACACAGTGATATACCATTAATCTCTGCGGTTGATGTAAACTACAGTCGTTTGCAAAATTTACTCGCTTCCGGAAAGTGGAAAGATGCAGACCAAGAGACTGCTAGTATAATGCTGCGCGTATGCGATCGCCAACCACAAGGATTTTTAGACCCATCAGACGTTGAAAAATTCCCTTGTGAAGATTTAAACACGATTGAAACTCTCTGGCAAAAATATAGCAATGGACGCTTTGGCTTTGTTGTACAGACGCATATCTGGCAAATGGTTGGCTGTACATCCAATCCTGACTGGGAAGCGTGGTGTCGCTTTGGTAAAGGTGTGGGATGGTTTTCTCAAGGTGCTTGGCGGTATTGGAATGACTTGACATTCGATTTGAGTGCTAATGTAGGACACCTACCCCGTGGCGGTGCATTTATAGGTTGGGGGTTAGGTGACTTTTGGACAGGTTGCAGAACCCTGTCTGCGCTTGCTGAGAAATTAGCAAACTGCAAAATAGCTTAAATTTGGGAACACTGGTATTAGCAACAGGTAAAAAGCGATGCCAGATAATCCCAAACAACCCGGCGAATATGATGCTGTGCTTGGCGGAAAAAATCCTCCGCCAGTCGATGGTGTAGTTTTAGGCGGATTGGAAGGTGCAAAACAACGTTTCGCTAGCAGTGATGAAAATTACCGCTTTTTAGCGCTTTCGCAACTCATTAACTATAGACAGGAAGGCTGGGATTTAGTAATTCAGGCTTTAAAAGACCCATCAAAAAGGGTACAGTTAGCAGCATATAAATTATTGCGGGATATCTCAGAATTAAAAGTAAAACAGGCAATCTTAGAATTTAATCCCTATCGGTTTTTTGAGTGTGCTTATACAATTGAGCTTAATAGGAATGATGCTGCGATCGCCATTCATCCCGACGGCAAAACCCTAGTATGTTGCGATGCTGGCGGTAGTTCTTTTGAAGAACCTCAAAGAGATGGTAGTATTGTTGGTGGGACTTATATAGACTTTAAAAAGTGGGATTTGAAGACAGGAAAAAGTCTTCGCACCATCACTAAAATATTTGGTACGAGAGTAAAAGACCATCCAAAACATTTAACTTTCAGTGCTGATGCTCAAACTTTAGCAATAGGTGGTTCTCAGCATGACAGTACTATTAGAACTGAAATCTGGAATTTCAATACCGAGAAATTAAGTCATGTTATTAGCGGACAACCATTATGGGAGTCGAGAAAGCGCAATATTATTACCGCTATTGCTCTCAGTTCTGATGGTAAAATCCTCGCTAGCGGTAATGAAGCTGGTAATATTCTCGTCTGGGATTTGGAAACACAACAAAATATTTACACTATCAAAGGACACTCAAAAAATATAACTTCCCTTGCGATCAATATAGATGCAAAAATTTTAGCAAGCGCTAGTTTAGATGAGACTATTAAACTATGGAATTTAATAACGGGAAGTGAGATTTATACCTTAGTAGGGCATGAGTCTATAAATGGACATCCTTATGGCGTTGTCTCATTAGCAATTAGTCCCAATGGACAAACCTTAATAACTGGCGATAATCATTTGCCAACACGTATTAGAATATGGGATTTGAGAACTGGTAAAGAAGTTCATACTTTATTTCCTAATAGTGGTCAATTAAACTTTTTCACTTTCAATTCTGATGGAAAAATATTTGTTAATTGTGGTGGTGATGTTGATATTTGGAATTTGCAGACACAAGAACGACTTGCTAAACTTTCTTCTTATGGAACAAGTATTGCTATTAGCCCAGATGGACAGACTATTGTTACTTACGTTAGGAAGTTAATTCAAGTATGGCGAGTTCCATAGAATCAAGGATAGGTGCGATTTCAAATAGGTGCGATCGCATTTCCTGAATTGGGAACACTGGTATTAGAGTCGAGGAAGAGAATGATACCAAATAATCCCAATCAACCGCGAGAATATGATGCTGTACTTGGTGGACAAGCACCACCTCCAGTTTCCGGTGTAGTTCTAGGCGGAATCGAAGGCGTTAAGCGTCGTCTCGATAGCACTCATTCGCAGGAAATTAGAATTGCAGCTTTATCAGATGCTCTCAAATATGGTAGAGAAGGTCAAGAGCTTTTGAACCAGATTGTTTTAACTGAAACTGGAGTATTACAGTCGGTGGCTTACGATTTACTGTTTGAGTCTTTCAGACAAAATGAAAAACAAAATTTATTACAACATGTTCCTTTAAAATCAGAAGTAGGGGTAGACTATAGGAGTTTGCGTCATTTATTAGCATCTGGAGAATGGCTGCAAGCTAACTTAGAAACTGGTGAAAAAATTCAAGAAGCCGTAGGGAAGAAATCTCAATCTTATTACGACATAAATGACCTTAATAATCTATCAAAAACTGATATGCGGACAATTGATCAACTCTGGGTGAAATTTAGCAATAATCATTTTGGCTTTAGTGTACAAAAACGTATATTGCTGGAAGAAGGTTGTAAGTTTTATCAAGATAGGGATAAACTTCCCTGTTTTTACCAGCCTAACTCTAGTGATAGTGTTTTTAATATTTACAAGAAATTAGGATGGCTTTCATCAGCATTTGAAACATCTAGATTTACTTTTAAGATAGCGCCTATAGGTTCTCTACCCTGGATTACTGGCAAAGAAATAAGAGGTGGATGGTATTATCAAATTCCGCTAATTTATCGTTCTGATTTGTAATAATAGTGAGGTTTCAGATCCCCGACTTATTCAAGAAGTCGGGGATCTTGTTTATCACGATATAATTACACCCAACGTCCTACAACTACTCGCACAGTTCCATCTTCTAAAACTTCTTCATCCTCAACATTAAAACCTTGTTCTTGCACTGTTGCCATCAAGGTTTTATGAGCATATTTTTGGCTGATGGAGTTAACAAGCTGCTGTTGATAAATTTTTGCTCCCCAAAAGTCTGCAACTATTTCGTAATTTTCACCACTGCGGCGAAAACCTAAATCATAACCATTATTCTGGCGAATTACATACTCGGCTTGAGTCGTATCGCCTCGATATCCGCGTACATTCGTGTTGCATTCAACTTGATAGTTTAATTCTTGCAAAACTTGATGCAGAATTTCACCGTGTTTGATTTGGACTTTGATAGTTGTGAAATGAGACATAATACCAATTTTGGATTTGAGATTTGGAATTTTGGATTAAAAAACGAGGCGTAGGAAACACGTATTTTTTCTATTTTAATCGACTTCTAAAGGGCCTATTCCTTGTTCGGCTGAGTATTGTTTTAATTCTTCTACTAACAGCACATCATTGGAGGCGGTTCTTGCACCGGCTTGTGCTGCCCATTGCTTTAATGCTTCAATTTGTTCATGCGCGATCGCAGCTAGTGGCACTGTTTGAGCTACAGCCTGTAAAATATCTTCTGTATTAAAGTCTCGGCGCTGTCCCTCAATTCTTGTGGAAAATGCTTGGTGCATGGCATCAACGATTACCTGCTCAATTTCCGCACCGCTAAAATTGAGACTCTGTTTAGCTAACAAAGCTAAGTTAAATTCTCGCAGCCGATTCGGGCGTAACCGTTGCAAATGCACTTTAAAAATCTCTTGGCGTTCGGTTTCTGTAGGTAAATTCAAAAAGAAAATTTCATCAAATCTTCCTTTTCGCAACAACTCGGCTGGTAATATTTTGACATTATTTGCCGTGGCGACAATAAATACACTCGCGGTTTTCTCCTGCATCCAGGTAATCAAACTGCCAAACACGCGGCGCGATGTCCCCGAATCTCCGTCAATGCTACTGGTAATATTGCCAAAGGCTTTATCGATTTCATCAATCCACAAAACGCAGGGTGCCATTGCTTCAGTTAACTGAATCATTTGGCGTACCCGGCTTTCACTTTCGCCGACAATCCCACCAAATAAACGCCCAGAATCTAATCTTAATAAAGGTAAGCGCCATTCATGGGCAATTGTCTTGGCTGAGAGAGATTTACCTGTTCCTTGAATGCCCACAAGTAACATCCCTTTCGGGTTAGGAATACCGTAGCGTCTGGCTTCTTCGGTAAAAGCATCTTGGCGCATGAGTACCCATTGTTTGAGTTGATCTAATCCACCAACTCGTTTGAGTGATTCTTGTGGTGTGAAAAATTCTAGAATTCCAGTTTGCCGGATTGCTTGCTTTTTCTCTTCTAATACGCCGTCAATATCAGACTCATTTACTTGCTGTTTGGCAGCTAAAGCTTTTGCCAATACTCTCGAAATTCGGGTGCGGCTTAAACCTTGACAGGCTTTAACTAACTGTTCTCGCGCCAAACCAGAAACATTTAATTTATCTGGTACTACTAACTGTTGGATTAAATTATCTATTTCGCTAACGCTAGGTAAGGGAAAATCGACTACTGTCACTTCTTGCAGTAACTCGTCGGGAAGTTCTAAAGTATGGCTAGTAGTGATGATAATTTTACGCGATCGCTTTAACTCCCGCGTCAAGTTTCGCAACTCCCGCACAATTGGGGCATTCTTCTCGGTAGTCGGATTTTTCACAAATGGGTGCAAATCCCGCAGTACAAACATTGCAGGTGTTTGGGCATCGGCTTTGCCAATTCGTCCTAATGCAGCCATCATCGAACCTTTATCTGCACCATTGTCACTCCAACCCCGGACAATATCCCAAAATAAAAGCTGTCGTTTGGGCACAGAACGCAATGCAACTTGCTGCAACACTTCTTCCACAGGTTCTTCTTCAACGGAAATCACATACAGTAAGGGATACCGTGCCCGAATCATCAAATCAAGTTGTTCTACTAAGGAGGTGTATTGCTGATTCTCGCTGTTATGAGTTGCATCTCCTTTTCCATATTGATGAAAATTGTTCATTTCGCTTGAAAATGGGTATTAAGGTATAAGAAAAAGAGTTTTTAGCGCTGTTTAAAACTCTTATCTTTGCGCTTTTGCGCTATTTGAAATGGTGAACCAGCGCTGCGGGAGGGTTTCCCTCCGCAGGCGACTGGTGTTAGCGTAGCGTTAGCGACGCAGGAGCGTCACCCGAAGGGTATGTTTATTTCTGCCGTGCTGTACTAGTAATTGATTAGTCTTAATTAATACTATATCCTTTCCAAGGATACTATAGCAAGCGCCAAGATGGTTAGGACGCAAAATGCAAGACATCTTCAATGGCGTCTCGTAAACAATCAAACTGCTCCAGTTTTTTGCGGATTCGACTTTTTAGTATTTATCACTGATATGCTTCCATTGTAGAGCGATCGCTTCTGATGGTCTGCACCCAGTAAAAAATAATAATTTTACTAAAGGAGCATAGTAGCTGTAGAGTTTACTCTCCTCGAACGCTTGAATTATGCTATCCCGTTCTTCCTTAGTAAAGGGATTGATTTCATATTCTGCCGATTCCGACTTCGGCATCTGAATATCTTTTGCCATACTTTGAAAGGGATTGGATTCAATTAGCTGACTTTTAAGTGCCCAATCACAGCAAGCATTTATATTTGTCAAAGTACGTTTAGCTGCATTAGCACTGAGATTTGCAAGTAAATAGTCTCGAATTGCGATCGCATCATCTAAAGTTTTAGTTGCTAACTTAGCAATGTGATTGCGATACTTGCGGTAGTCAACTGCATAAGTAGAAGGACTAACCTGTGGTTTTTTAAATTCAGTGTATTTTTCCCATAATTCTCCCAAGTCTGGTTGGGGTTTAGGTGAAGGTGTAATTGGGGTAACGGTGCTTAATGACGCTGCTGGTTTGTACTTAACTAAACTGGCATCAAACTCTCCATAGTCAATATCTCTCTGGATTTTTGTCGCCAAAGCCGATGCTTGATGTCTTCCAAAAGGTGTATCGTCGTGCCTTGTTGAAAGATAGAAACGCTTGGTTTTTAGCTCTCCAGTCGGAGTAATAATAGGACGAGAAAAAACTAATTGGAGGCTGCCGTTAGAGTTCTTAATCTATACTGAACCCCGACGGGCAATACTTTGAGATTTTTGAGATTCCATAAGGGTAATTAACTGGGGTAAAGACCTTTATCCTTTCGCTTTACCCCAGTTTTACCCCAGAAATACTTATTGGGGTAAAAACCTCTACCTTACATTTTTACCCCAGTTTTACCCCAGTTCTTTACCCAAACTACCCAAAATAACCCCAAAAATCTCTAAAGGCTTTGAAAACAAGCTTTTAACGCCCAATAAAAAAGGGCTTGAAAACCCTGTAATGCTTATATTTCTTTAAAGGCGGCACCCGGATTTGAACCGGGGGTGGAGGTTTTGCAGACCTCTGCCTTACCACTTGGCTATGCCGCCACAGCAAGATTCCCTGACCTACTTTTATGTTGCTAAGGTATCTTAGCAGCTATTTAGCAGTCATAGGACGCTAGTTAAACCATGATAGCATAGGATTTTGAGGTAGAGATAGTAGGTTAACTGGATGTTTTTGGTAGGCTTTAGGCGATCGCGAGAAAATTTTGATTGCAAGTCGATCGCAGCACAAACAAATCTTAGCTGATTAAAGAGATTTGTAACTCCTCACTCCTCACTCCTCACTCTTAACTTGTTACACCTTTACTTCATCGGCAAAATTACCCCAGCGCAGAAAGTGAAATGGGCCAGCGATAGAACCCCAGAGACGTTCATCGGTGTCTAAATCTCTTCCCCTGTCGAGGCTGAAAAATTCTTTAGCGTCAATCTCAAATTCGTTATCTAGATAAGTATTTTTGCCGTCGCGAAACACTATGCAGCCTTTGCCAGGTTCAACTCTGCCTTTGAAGCTTTTTCCTGTCCACTCTACAATCATGTTGCAACCTGGCATTTTTTCCAATTGGTCAAGAGACAACTCTTTGAGGCGTTCGGGTTCGCGAGATGCACCGTAAAATTTCTCTTCTTGTTTAACGGTGTAGTGTTCAATCGCAATGTGGTTTTCTGCCGGAATTAACTTCATTACCCGCATCCGGTAGGGTTGATTGAGCGCAAAATCATAAGCTTGTTCGAGAAATAAACTTACCCCTGAGAACAACTCTAAGGGAAGGGGACGGATACAGACGCGGATATGAGCATAAAAAGGCGGATTTTCAAAAGCTTGTTCTTGATTGCTAAAGTCAGCTGCCATCAAGCGGGCTAAGGTGGCGATATCAGTAGAATGAGTCATTACAAAACGATTGACTAGTTACTTAAATACGATCTAGGATTATTTTGACACTCCCCTGACTCAAAAATCCTGGCTGTGATCGCAATTTTTATCGCAATTTTTAAAATATATCTAGGATAGATGCTCTGATTGGAGAAAATTAGCCGCTTCAGTACAAGTGAAACTTTACATCTTGCACCTAACAACTAGAACTCGTTAAGCATTTATTTTGGCAAAATCCGCACACTATCTTTTCTCTGTGTGCTGAAGCCAGATTGCTCTCAGGTAGGCTTTTCTTGTAAAGCTGGAGAAAAGCTGGAGAATAGTTAGTCAATAATAGGCATGGGGATAATTGTTAATTATCTCATGCAAATCACTCAAGGCAAAGTAAAGTACTCATGCTCAGGCACTTAATTGCGATCGCTACTGCCACTATACTCTTTAGCAATTCTTTAACACTGGCAGCGAGTAAACCGCCGAAACCACCCGATGAATTTCCTCCCAGCCCTCTAGAGATTACCACACCCGATCCACTATCACCGCGATCGCCCAAGGATAAACAGCCGTTAACTCCCCAAGAACGGCAAAAGTTAGAACCAGCGTTAGATGCCCTAAATCAAGAAGCGGCGGCAAAACTGCAAGCAGGCGAACAGGTGGCGGCGTTTGAAATTTGGAACCGAGAATTACGTTTGCGGCGCTTTTTAGGTTCATTAGCAGAAGTGCAAGCATTATCACGAGTTGGGGCGATCGCTTGGAAGCTAAACGACGGACAAGAAGTACAATATATAACCGAACGATTGCAAGCAATTCAAAAACAAGCCCAATCTCAGAAAAAAGCTGCCCCAATCGATCTAGAATTGTGGCGAGCGCTAGGTGAAGCTTACAAAAATGTGCGATTGTCTAAACTAGCCATAGAAGCTTACAACCAAGTTTTGCTAGTAGTGCGACAACAACAAGACCAGACAGCGGTATTAGAAACTCTCAAAACAATTGGAGAACTGCATTTGAGTTGGTTTGATTATCGCAAAGCGGCACCAATCTATGAGGAATTGTTGAGTTTCGCTACATCCCTTGGCGATCGCGTAAATGAGGTAACATATCTGCAACAGTTGGCTTATATTTACGAGCAGACAAACCAACCGCAGCAGTCTTTGAATGTACTTAACAAACTAGTAGAAATTTATGGCAATGAAAATAATCTTACAGAAATACCAGAATTAAAGCTAGCGATCGCTTCGGATTACGAATCTCTAGCTAAGAAAGATCCTAACTTACTGCTAGAAGCTTTTAATAATTATCAAGAAGCTTATACCACAGCTTGGCAATTAAAAGAATACGTTCGGGCTGGTGATGCTTTGCAAAAGTTAATTGCGTTGTATCGTTCCCAAGGACAAACAGAAGAGGCTTTGCAGGCTAGCGAAATTCTAGTGCAGATACAGGCGCAAGCCGCCAACTTTTACGGAATGATGCAAGCTTATGACCAAATTGGGCAATTGTATCTAGAACGCAAAGAATTTCCTCAAGCATTAACAGCTTTTCAACAAGGGTTAAAACTGGCGCAACAACTCAAACATGAAGAAGCATACTTTACTGGGCAAATTAAAAAACTGTCGAACGCAAATTAACTGAAATTTCTGCGATCGCTTAACATAAAAATACCCGCCACACCTAACCACAAGGTGAAAAGCTATGTCAGAAACCACCCTAGCTGCACCAGATATTCAACTCCCACCCACCCAAGCAGAATTACCAGACGATGACGGTATTCCGATGGAAAGCGCACGACATAAAGCCCAGATGGATTTACTGATAGATGCTTTGATACCTTGGTTGGAAGAACGAGAGGATGGGTTTATCGGCGGTAATATGTTTGTTTACTACAGTCTGGCCCAAGTGCGAAACAAAGACTTTAAAGGGCCAGACTTTTTTGCTGTGTTGGGAGTCCCGAAAGGAGAACGTCGCAGTTGGGTAGTTTGGGAAGAGGGAAAAACACCAGATGTAGTCATTGAATTGCTTTCTGACAGCACAGCCCAAGCAGACAAAAATGAGAAAAAGCTAATTTATCAAAATCAAATGCGTGTACCAGAATATTTTTGGTATGACCCTTTTAACCCTGATGATTTGGCTGGTTTCTCTATTGCAAAAGGAGCTTATCAACCGATTACAGTCAATGCTCAAAATCAGTTAGTGAGTCAATCTTTAGGGTTAGGATTGCAGTTGTGGCAAGGAAGTTATAAAGGTATTAATGCTACTTGGTTACGCTGGGCAAATTTAGCAGGAGAATTACTACCAACTCCTGAAGAAAAGGAACGCCAAAGGGCAGAACAAGAACGCCAAAGGGCAGACAAGGCAGAATCGCAGTTATTACAAACTGCACGCAACTTACTTGAATCTGGGATGCCAATAGAACAGGTAGCGAGATTAACAGGTTTGAATGTATCTGAGATAGATACTCAAAAGGATGGATGATTTGTGGGATTTGTTTAAGCGATCGCTCCACTAACGCCATCATACAAGCGATCGCTTATCAATATTAATCCTGTTCTAAAATGCTTTCTATATCTTGCCCAGCATAGAGAATCCGTACAACTTCAATGCTTTCATCTTGCTCAAAGTAAAAAATTAGATACTTTTTAAATCCCTTAACAGCCCATTTACGTTATTTCTCTTGATACAGGTGGTTTATCAAATGTGTGCGTTTGTGCTGCCACCATTCATTATTAACTTCTATTGTCTCTCCACTTTCAAGTCCTGCAATTAAAAGTTCTTCTATATGTTCTTGCATCTTGCGTTTTTGGTCTTGAGTAATTAATTCTTGTAGATATTCGCTAACTGAACCGTAGCCACCTTGAGCGACTTGTTCTTCAACAAAGGCTTTCATCGATTCAGGTAAGGAAATATTAATGCTAGTCATAACCAAAGGCAGTTAGGTTGAACTATTTTTTCCATTTTATCAAGGTTGTCAGGCTTTGTCTTTGAGGAAACGTTTAACGATCGCACCTTGGTTGATCAGAGAAAAGCGATCGCTCAAAACTACTAGATTGCAAATATCGCCTGGACTCGCTCTTTTAATTACGAATTAATTTTTTAGCTAATTGCCACAACAGAGAAAACGGGAAAATTAATATCGCCTTTAACATTTGCATAAACTTACCTAACCGACCTTTCCGGATAGCACGAGGAGTAGACTGGCCTTGCAGGATTGATAGATTTTCTCGAATTGTCGCTGTAGTTGGATGATTAACGCCTAACACCCTTTGGTACATTGCCAAAGCTTCAATGTAGAGAGGTTCGGCATCGCTGTAGCGTCCTTGGCTATAGTAGAGTAAAGCTAAATTGTTCAAGCTTGTAGCTACATCGGGATGGTCGCCAGCAAACAGGCGCTTTCTCATTGCCAAAGCTTCAATGTAGAGAAGTTCGGCATAGCTGTACCGCCCTTGATTATTGTAGAGTAAAGCTAAATTGTTCAAGCTTAATGCCATATCGGGATGGTCGCCAACAAACAGGCGCTTTCTCATTGCCAAAGCTTCAATGTATAAAGGTTCGGCATCGCTGTACCGCCCTTGGTTATTGTAGAGTAAAGCTAAATTGTTCAAGCTTGTAGCCATATCGGGATGGTCGCCAGCAAACAGGCGCTTTCTCATTGCCAAAGCTTCAATGTAGAGAGGTTCGGCATTGCTGTACCGTCCTTGGCTATCGTAGAGCAAAGCTAAATTGTTCAAGCTTAATGCCATATCGGGATGGTCGTTAGCAAACAGGCGCTTTCTCATTGCCAAAGCTTCAATGTATAGTGGTTCGGCATCGCTGTACCTCCCTTGGCTTTTGTAGAGACCAGCTAAATTGTTCAAGCTTAATGCCACATGGGGATGGTCGCCAGCAAACAGGCGTTTTCTCATTGCCAAAGCTTCAATGTAGAGAGGTTCGGCATCGCTGTACCGCCCTTGGCTTTTGTAGAGGAAAGCTAAATTGTTCAAGCTACTAGCCACATAGGGATGGTCGCCAACAAACAGGCGCTTTATCATTGCCAAAGCTTCAATGTATAGTGGTTCGGCATCGCTGTACCGCCCTTGGCTATCGTAGAGACCAGCTAAATTGTTCAAGCTTGTAGCCATATCGGGATGGTCGCCAGCAAACAGGTGCTTTCTCATTGTCAAAGCTTCAATGTAGAGAGGTTCGGCATCGCTGTAGCGTCCTTGGCTTTTATAGAGTGAAGCTAAATTGTTCAAGCTTAATGCCATATTGGGATGGTCGCCAGCAAACAGGCGCTTTGTCATTGCCAAAGCTTCAATGTATAGTGGTTCGGCATCGCTGTACCGCCCTTGGCTTTTGTAGAGTAAAGCTAAATTGTTCAAGCTTAATGCCATATCGGGATGGTCGCCAGCAAACAGGCGCTTTGTCATTGCCAAAGCTTCAATGTATAGTGGTTCGGCATCGCTGTACCGCCCTTGGTTATTGTAAAGTAAAGCTAAATTGTTCAAGCTTAATGCCACATCGGGATGGTCGCCAGCAAACAGGCGCTTTCTCATTGCCAAAGCTTCAATGTAGAGAGGTTCGGCATCGCTGTACCGCCCTTGGCTATCGTAGAGACCAGCTAAATTGTTCAAGCTTAATGCCACATTAGGATGGTCGCCAGCAAACAAGGACTGGCAAACATTTACACATTTTTCATACCAAGGTTCTGCTAACTGATATAGTCCTTGTCCTTCGTAAAATCTTCCTATTCCCACAAATATCCAAATTGCTTCATTGCTGGGGACTGATGCTAGAGAAATTATCTGTGCTTCTTTTGCTTGCTCAATCTCTGCAATTAAACAGTTTCCCAGGTCTTCGAGATGGGGAACGACATCTCTGATGCTTTCAATCTGCTCAGAAGTGGCAGACTCAGGAAGAATTTGGGTTTTGGCTATCATGGCAGTGGCGAAGGTTGTTTCTAAAATTGATTTCATCTCGCCAGCCTCGGCTAACTGCCCTTGCAAAAACCACCGCACTAAGGCATGAATTTTATAACATCCTGCTTTTTCTTCTAAGAGTTGCAGCAAGTTGCGCCCGTAGAGTTGCTTTTTAGCTGCGTTTAATTCATCTTCTGACCAAGTTAAAAGAGGCAAGGGAGCAGGGAGCGGGGAGCAAGGGGGACTGTTTTCTTCACCTTGGAAGGTGTCTAAGTCTCCTACTTCCGTTTGTGGGCTGTTTTTCTCCTCTGCTCCCCTGCTCCCCTGCTCCTCTGCTTTTTGACTTTCTGTCGCTACCCAAATAACTAAATCCCAAAGAATCTGTATAGGAGAAAATAAACTCAAAAATATTCCTAATTGTTGCGCCAGTGGGTCGAGTTCCGACCAAGTTAAAGCAAAGGCGGCTTTGACTCCCAGTTGAGTTGAGTTGAGAGTTTTCCGGTCTTGTAAGGCTGCTTCTGCTAATTTACTTTCTTGCAATCGCCTAAACATGATATCTAAAGATATGTCCGGGTCGCGTAGCAAATAACCTCCAACTAACTCTATCCCTAAAGGCAAATATTCCAGACATTCACATATACTTGTTGCCGCTTGTGGTTGATTTTCAACTCGCTTATCTTTTTCCCCCAACAGTCGTTTTAACAGTTCTAAAGCTTTCCCTGGTTCTTTTTGCGGCGAGAGAACATCTAAAGGAATCTCTTGAATAAAATTTGGGTCTAAATGCCGCAGTCGAGTTGTAATTAAGACTCGGAAGCGGTTATCCTTCGGAACGACTTGGCGGAGGTTGTCTAAATCAGTTACGTCATCGAAGACGATTAAAATCGGCAAGGGAGAGTCGGGATATTTAGACCAACACCAGGCTACTTGTTCTTTAAGGCTTAAAAGTCTGCCTCCTAATTCTTGGGGAATCTCCAAATCAAACTGCAACCGGAAAAACTCTAAAACTTCGGCGGCGAGATTAGTTTCTCTGTCGTTAAACCAAGCAATCCCGCCATAATCTTGTTGATATCGTCTGGCGTATTGGGTGGCTAATTCAGTTTTCCCCACGCCACCCATTCCCGCTATTGCTACATAGTCTTTGCGCTGCAAGTCTTCATGCAGCATTATCAGTTCTGTTTCTCGCCCGACGAAATGAACAGAACCGCGATAAGGAATATATTTTGTGGGAGTTAACTTTGTCCGTTCCCCATCGGACGACTTTGGTCAGTTAAAGGTTACTGGGCCGTTAAATGTATTGCCTTGGAAAACATTCTTTATCTCATTTGCCAAATTTTGATAGTTAATACTATTTGGCTGTTGTGGCTGCGACTTCAGCGTATCGGCGAATTCTTGTATAGATTGAATAAATTTAGGATTTGGTTCAGCTTTTGCTGCTTGTGCCAATTCCTCTACAGCTTGAGCCACTTCAGGATTAGCTTGAGCCGCAGATTGCACCTCTAGTACAGCCTTGCCATAATCAAGTGGTTGATCTGGTGCTTTCTCTATAGCCACTACAGTCTGGGGAGACTGTTTTTTCAGGGTGACGAGAAACTTACCAGTCTTATCTAATAAGTTTTCTGTGACCTTTTCGGTTGTTTTTTCTAAGGCTTTAGTGGCTATTATAGTGCCAACAGCGATCGCCGCAGTTTCAAGTATCATAATCCTGCCTTGACTATGTGCATCCTATTTACTTATTAACACACTGCTTTTGTTCTAAATTCCGCAGCTAAGTTAAAAAACCCGTATTTTACTTAGCGTTACAGATTTTGCAGAGTCCAGCATTACTTTCTCAACTAATTGCGTGTGATATCTAGGTTTTTTGAATTGAAACCAGTTGCCGTTACTAAACATCGCCACTAACATCGCGCTTTAAGTTACTAACAATAACGAGTTTAGTTACTACCAATACAATTTTTGTTACAAACATCATTATTTTCGTTACAATCTTACGAGTTTAGTTACCACCGCTACGATTTTTGTTACAAACATCATTATTTTCGTTACAATCTTACGAATTTAGTTACCACCACTACGATTTTCGTTACAAACATCATATTTTTAGTGGATATTGCTGAGTTGATCGTTATATTAAACACCAATTTTGTGGATTTCACCCAACCAGAATTAGGCTTTAGTAGGGCAAGCTAGCTCTAGAACACCATAAAAAGAAGATAACTATGCCTCGGCAAAAGCGTACATATCGCGTTCTAGAAAAAGCTGAATTGAGAATCGCCGGACTCAAAGCAATCGATCCTGGCATGGATTTTGGAGATGCTCGGAACTTGCAAAATCTTACACAAATGATTCAGCAGTACCGTAGCAAAATAGATACTTATAATACGACTCTGGCTGTGATTGACTCTTATACAAGTGAGATGAAAGAGTTGGAAAAAAGTTTGAGCGAACTGACTGAAAAAATGCTCCTGGGGGTTGCCTTTAAGTACGGCAAAGATAGCCATGAATATGAGATGGCGGGTGGTGTTCGCAAAAGCGATCGCGTCCGCAGAAGCTTAGTCAGCCGCTTAAAAGCTAGTACAGATGAAGTCTCTAATAATAATACCCAAACTGCATAAGCTCATCAATAGACTCCTCACAAAAGTCTTGAGTTGACAGCGCTTTTCAAATCATTGAACTACACCATTCCCATCTCAGTCTTAATCAAAATACCTATTTACAATGATTCATATTCAAATTCAGCAACGTTGAAATTTCACTTAGTTTGAAAAATATTTTGTACCATTTTTTTGTCTGAATTCGCCGCCGCCTTATCCAACTCTGCAATCTCACCAGCATCTAATTGCCAACCCAACGCCCCAAGATTCTCTTTCGCTTGTTCGACGCTCTTTGCTCCAGGGATAGGAATAGTTCCTTTACAGATGCACCAATTAATTGCTACTTGTGACATAGTTTTGTTTCTGAATTGTGCCACCTCTTGCAAACATTCCAAAAGCGATTTACCAGCAGAAGCCGCTTTGCCTCTTGCCATTCCTGATAATATTTGCTTAAATAATAGACCTCGAATGCCTTTAGGCAAAGGGCCTTGCTCAGAGTATTTTCCTGTCAGTAGTCCCAAAGCTAGAGGGCTATATGCAATCAATTTAATGTCCAATTCATCACAAAGGTCTTTGAGCTTGAGTTGGGTGACAGGATATGTAGACAATAGAGAGTATTGAACTTGCAAACTTGTAATCGGAACGCCTCGTTGGGCGAATTTTTTCTGCACTCGCATCAGCCGTTTTGGCCCATAATTGGATAATCCCACTCCCTTAACCAGTCTTTGCTCATACAAATCGGCAAGACCATCTAAAAGTCCTTCCTCTTGCCAAGGAGCATAGTTTGCTGTTGACCAATGCATCTGTACCAAATCAACATTTTTTCCCAGCCGTTGAGCAGATGACTGGCAAGCCTTTACCATTGATTGACGCGTCCATCTCCACGGATAAGCAGCAAGCTTAGTCGCAATACAAATATTTTCTTTACCTAAACCTACATATTCTCGGTTAAATCGTCCCAGAAGTGACTCACTCCGACCATTCAATCTTCCCGTTCCGTAAGAATCACCTGTATCAAATAAAGTTACACCGTTACTTACACAAAGGTTAAAGACGGCTTGCAACTGCTCATCCATACTTTCGTCATATCCCCAAAGCAGTTGGTTGCCCCAAGCCCAAGTACCGCAGCCCATGCTTGGGAGTGAGAGTTTTTGGAGAGTCTGCATCTTTGCTATTTGTAGATTGTCTTATTAATTATCAGGCATATATAGCAAAAATCATTCATCGGAGAAAGGCAGGAGGCAGGAGGTTGTAGAAAATAATTTTTCTCCTGCCTTTCTTCATTTAACCGAAGCACAAAAAAGGCAGACTCCTTGTCTGCCCCTTAAGACCTAATAGTTAAATTTTGGTTTTAGACCTTAATAACGGCCACCACCACCACCACCATAGTTTCCTCGTCTACCACCAGAGGAACCGCCGTCTGTTTTGGGCTTGGCTTTATTAACTTTTAAGCTTCGACCCATCCATTCAGCGCTATCAAGGGCATCAATCGCCGCTTGTTCTTGTGCGTCTGATTCCAATTCCACAAACCCGAAACCTCTCATCCGACCTGTTTCTCGGTCAACAGGCAATTGAACATTTTTTACAGTTCCATATTCTGCAAAAACTTGCCGGAGGTCATCTTCTTTAACCTCATAAGATAGATTGCCGACGTAAATTGACATAGAATGTCTCCAGAATCAGAGGGTGTAGAGATTTAGATCCGGAGAGGTCTGTAATACAAATATATATAAAAACAAACTGTACAGCCGAATTTCATCTTCCATGCATACTTTAACATAAATGGAGAACTTATGTTTTTAAGTAACACTATACTTAATTTGTCGATCTAAGTACTCAGATAGTTGGCAAAACTAGTTTCAAATCAACCTAGCAACGATCGCATGAAATATCCAGCAATTAAAGAATTTTCATCACTGAACTTAATTTATCTTCAAAGAATATTAATTGGTAATTTTTAGATTTTGTTCAATCAAAATTTCGAGAGAGAACAAACCAATAAAACCAGTGCGATCGCTTGTAACGTAAAATTAGTTTCCATCCAGCATTTGCTAACACCTTGACGCCCATGTTTTGCGACTACCTCATCCAAATCCTGACTGCCCGTGTATATGATGTTGCCCAGGAAACACCACTGGAGTATGCCCCAAATTTGTCTGCGCGACTGAATAATCAACTCCTGTTGAAACGTGAGGATATGCAGTCAGTATTTTCCTTTAAACTGCGGGGTGCTTATAACAAAATGGTGCAACTGCCGCCAGATATATTGGCGCAGGGTGTAATTGCCGCATCTGCGGGGAACCATGCTCAGGGAGTCGCCCTGGCAGCCAATCGTTTGGGAACCAGAGCGATTATCGTCATGCCAGTAACCACACCCCAAGTGAAGGTAGATGCGGTGAGAATGAGGGGCACAGCAGTGGTGTTACATGGAAACACTTATGACGATGCTTATAGCTATGCCCGTGAATTAGAAATAGAAAAAGGATTGACTTTTATTCATCCCTTTGACGATCCCCATGTAATTGCTGGACAAGGAACAATTGGGATGGAAATTTTACGGCAATATCAGCAACCCATCCATGCAATTTTTGTGGCAATTGGAGGCGGCGGATTAATTTCTGGGATTGGGGCTTATGTAAAACGATTGCGTCCCGAAATCAAAATTATTGGTGTTGAACCAGTAGATGCTGATGCGATGTCCCAATCACTTAAAGCTGGACATCGGGTACGCTTGTCCCAAGTGGGGTTATTTGCTGATGGCGTAGCGGTGCGGGAAGTAGGTGAAGAAACCTTCCGTTTATGTCAGCAGTATGTAGATGAAATTATTTTGGTGGGTACAGATGATACTTGCGCTGCGATCAAAGACGTGTTTGAGGATACGCGATCCATTTTAGAACCAGCTGGTGCATTAGCGATCGCAGCTGCCAAAGCCTACGCCGAAAGAGAACAAATCGAGGGACAAACTTTAATTGCTGTTGCCTGTGGTGCAAACATGAATTTCGATCGCCTCCGCTTTGTCGCAGAACGCGCAGAGTTAGGCGAACGCCGCGAAGCAATCTTTGCAGTCACAATTCCAGAGGAACGGGGAAGTATTCGCCAGTTTTGTGAATGTATCGGCAACCGCAATCTAACGGAGTTTAATTATCGCATTGCCGACGAAAAAACAGCCCATATTTTTGTCGGCGTGCAAATTCAAAACCGTGCTGATGCTGTCAAGATGGTAGAAATCTTTGAAGCTCATGGATTTGAAACCCTTGATTTAACGGACGATGAGCTAACTAAACTACATCTGCGGCACATGGTGGGTGGACACTCTCCCCTAGCTAACAATGAATTGCTCTACCGTTTTGAGTTTCCCGAACGTCCCGGCGCATTGATGAAATTTGTTACTTCCATGAGTCCCGACTGGAATATTAGTCTTTTTCACTACCGCAACAACGGCTCAGACTACGGACGAATCGTTGTCGGTATCCAGGTTCCTCCCCACGAAATGCAAGAGTGGCAAGCTTTTCTCGATAACCTGGGCTATCGCTATTGGGATGAGAATAAGAATCCGGCATACAAGCTGTTTTTGGGATAGGCGGGGAAGAGGCAGAGGGGCAGAGGAGCAGAGGGGGAGTATAACAATGCCCAATCCCCAATGCCCAATGCCCAATGCCCAATGCCCAATGCCCAATGCCCAATCCCCAATCCCCAATCCCCAATCCCCAATTTAACGAGAACTCCCCTTCAATATCAGATTTGAGTCCCAAGTATAGAAGCCAATTTGATTAGGAACCCTAGCGAATCTACCTGTGCGATAGCCTCTAGATAGTTCATTCAGCACCTTATTTTTGATCTCTCTAATTTGCTGAGAATCTAGTTCTCCATAAATTCCGGCGATGACTTCAGCCACGCTGAAAATTTTACCTGGATTTTGTTTTAACAGAGAGGTGAGGGCATCAATTAAGAATTGACCCTCAAAGGCTTTGAGCATCGGTACTGTTTTTGTCGGAGGAACGAAAGGCTTCTTATTTTTGTTCTTGATATTCCTAGAAGCACCATTGCGATTACTTGGGGCTACTAAACTTAAATCCAAAGTATAACAACCTGGCTCATCGGGAATAGTTACCCAGTAATTCCTTTCTCTGCCTTGGGTGAGGGAAGATTGCACTCTACCTTTAACTACTTTGAATAGATTGGAATCTAACTCTCCATAAAGCGATCGCACGATAAAATCGATATGACAAACAGTACCTATCTGTTCTTGCAATAGCTGTTTTATGGCTTCCATTCGCGAGATAGCGTGCTGATACTGAGGTAGCATCGGAATTTCCACTACCTTCGTTGAACTATCGTTGTTCTCTGGAGCGATCTTTGGATCTGTTGATGTCGTTTGAGATTGACTCTCTTTTGTATCAACAGCAGAAAAAGAATTATTTATCTCAACTTGATCTGAGTCTTTTTCTACTAACTCTAAAGACTCCACCAAGTTGATTTTGTCGATGTCATCAAGGGGTGATAAAAACCGCAGAGAACTTTCCCCAGAAAGATTTGAGGTTTCATCAGCCGCCGTTAATCTTGATATCTGCTTGTTGGTATCAGAAGAAGACCAGTTAGACAGCAATGCTTCTACATGGTCGAGCTGCGATCGCGCCTGCACAAAGAGGCGTTCATACTCTTCTGTAAGGCGAGCATAATAGTCTCGTAATTCCAACAGTGGTGAGAAAAAGTTTTCTGGAGGCGGTTCTAATTGTCCATTTTGAGTCATAGGGCTTTAATCAATTTAAATCGATGTCACTTTTATAAGACATTGCTCTGGGTTTTGCCTTGTGAGATGCAGGTTGGGATTTCTTAGGCGGCTGGGGAGGGCGACATCTCTCACAATATAAAGGTCGAGGGCCGAAAGTCTCGCGTTTTGTCAGATCGTTACACTCTTTACAGACAAACTGGAAAACACGAGTATGAATCTGTCTTTTGTGCGCCCTGACAGTATATTCTCTAACATCAATGAATTTACTTGCCATAATCAGGAATTGTGAATTGCCGACGTTATCAATGTCCTATCAATATAGCTATTCAAGCAAATCAAACCGCATCAGTGTGTGTTTATGTAGAAGTTTTATTCAAATCAGTGAATTTGACATCTAGACATAAAGTGCAAATGAGCAATTTGAGATTTAGCCGTTGACTATATCTCTCAGCATATAATTGGTGATGAGCAAACACTACTATCATTCTTTAGGCGCAGCAATTTACATTGCCGCCCCGATTAGAAAAATGGATCGGGAAAGTCCAGGATTATTTACTTCCAGTACTATTGATTGGCAAAGGGCGCGATCGCCAGTGTCTCTAATAGCCCATCATAAAATTACCGCACTCCTAACCCCTCTTCTTCATGCTAGATGGGTAATGCTTAATGAAGCCATTCCTGTCTAAAGAACAACCGCCTCCTAAACAGGAGGCGGCGATCGTTGTTAATCAAAGTATGATTTCAATAAGTTTGATCCCTCTATTAGTAGTATGTCAAGTCAACTTCACGGGGTCAATAACTTTGTAGTCAGAGCTTTAGCCCTTTGTTAAGCGCTCAAGCGCTTATTATTAACTCATGAATTTCAACTTAACAGACTACTGCTGACTGGGAGTAGCAGGTTGTGATTGAGGTTGTTGGCGTAAACGACGCAAAGAGTCCCGCAATTTATTCTGGCTAGCGTTATCTCTTCGCCGCCGCCGATTTGTGGTTGTTTGTGGCTTTTGTGATGAATCGGTAGTCGTTTGCTCGCGCTGGATGCGGCGTAGGGACTCTCTTGCAGTTCCTTGAGTACGAGTTGTTCTAGCTTCAGATGATGAGTTTCTCGCAGGACTTTCTGCTCTTTGAGGTTCCAGTCGCCGACTAAATCCAGATATTGCTGGTCTTGATGGGGGTGCCAACTCTCTGCGCCTACGTCTTGGAGTTTCCTGTGTAGAGTTAGCAGCCGTTGTTTGCTGGCTTCTCTGTGTCTCTTGTGCTTGTCTTTGTGTTCTCCGTTCTTGAACTTGGCGCGATCGCCGTGAGCCTTTGATGGCATATTCAGTGGCTATAGATACCCCTTGTCTACCACCTTCTGTGGGTTTTAATTTCCAGTCACGCGCTTGTCTCTTGGTTTCTTCATCCAAGTCGCGGTTTCCACTAGAGCGAGCAATCCGCACATTAGTAACATTACCTTGTGCATCAGTATCTACAGCTACTTCTACTCTGCCTTCAACTCCTCGCCGTCTTGCTGCCTCTGGATATTTGGCATTACATTCGCGGCAGGCTGCACGACCATTACCATTACCTGAACTGTTAATTTTTGGAGTTGTAGGCGCTGTTGCTACTGTGGGACGGTTTCCTGTTCCACTACCAATTCCACTACCAGTGCCACTACCGATGCCACTACCAGTGCCGCTACCGATGCCGCTACCAGTGCCGCTACCGATGCCACTGCCTCTGCCACTACCAATTCCACTACCGATGCCACTGCCTGTGCCACTACCAATGCCGCTACCAGTGCCAGTTCCAGTTCCACTGCCAATGCCACCGCCGGTGCCAGTGCCAGTACCTCCGCCAGGGCCAGTACCGCTATTTGTACCTACAGCAATACCACTACCTGAGCCTAAACCAACACCAGATCCGCCGCCACCGCCACCGCCACCGCCACCACCTGGTGAACTTGCTTTGGAATCTTCAGACGGAGCTGATTGGGGAATGGATGATGCAGATTTCACAGGTACTTCTGGTACCGCTCGTGGAATAGGTGCAGATTTCACAGCAACTTTTGGCTCAATCGGAATTGCTTTTGGCGGCGTATCTATCGGCTGTGGCTTCTGAGGGACTGCTGTAATCTGTTCAAATTTTTCTACTGGTGGAGTTTCTATAGGCTGTTTTTGGACAACTTCTGGTTCTTTATTTATTTCTTTTGGAATCTCTGCAATTGGTTTTTCTGGTTCCGCAGTCGGAGCATCCACGAGCGCCAACTCTATTGGTTCTTCTTCTCCTGTAGGTACTCTGGTCAAATAATTACTTATGCCAGAAGACAGTACGCCGATATGCAGCGCCAGTGAACCTATCAGACTGTAAGTCAGAAAAGACTTGAGAGCCTCAACTTCTTTGGAACGTTGCTCGACAGTAATGCCAGAAAAGCTCATAGCTATTGCTACCTATTCTCACTAATTTAGCTATCTTAGAATGCAAGGTTACAAATATCAAGTAAAAATTCAAATTAATTGCGATCGCTTTACAGAATCCTGGACTAGGATAAACATCTTTTTAAACCACCAATATCATGCTTTTTGGACAAAATTAACTTTTATTGCAATTAAATTAAATTAATTTATGTAAAACAAACGAACAAGTAAATAAAAATCATGATCGTTTCATTTGAAAAATTTCTCATTATATCTTATATTTTGTTGAGAATAAGTTTCATCTTTTCTCTAGATTCTGGTAGTCTAATTTTGTATTGTGGATGACGTTATAGAGGCACTACATGGAAATTCAGAATTTATTTGCAGCAGGTGGTATCGTCATGTGGCCCCTGTTGGCGTTTTCGGTAGTAGGTGTGGCACTGATTGTCGAGCGGATTAGATTTTGGGTAAGAATCAATCAGCGTCAAAACCGGGTGGTGCGAGATGTTTTGAATCTCTACCGTCTCGATAATATTGTCGGTGCAATGGATAAACTTCAGAAAAACGCAGATTTGCCACTCGCTCGGATTTTTCTGGCGGCTTTAGAATTAGAAGAGCCAAACCCGGAGGAGTTTCGTTTGGCGTTAGAAAGCGAATCGCAGGCTGAAATACCTGTGTTAAAACGTTTCCAAAACCTTTTTGAGACAATCATTAGTCTGGCACCACTGTTAGGTCTTCTCGGCACAGTATTAGGATTGATAGCTTCTTTTGCTTCCCTAAATCTTGGTGATGTGGGAGGTAGCAAAACGGCAAGTGTTACGGCCGGGATTAGTGAGGCTCTAGTATCAACTGCATCAGGATTGATCGTTGCTATATTCATACTCATGTTTGCCAATACCTTCCGGGGATTGTACCAACGGCAAATTGCATTAATTCAGGAGTATGGGGGACAGCTAGAATTACTTTACCGCCGTCGCTATGAACGAGGAGAAAAAACCTATGCGTCTACCAGATGAACCAGAACTTCCGCTCCAGATCAACATCGTGCCGATGATTGACGTGATTTTTGCAATTTTGACATTTTTCATCATGTCAACTTTGTTTTTAACACGTTCGGAAGGTTTGCCAGTCAATTTACCGAAGGCCGCCACAGCGAAACAACAGCAAGTTCCCACTAAAATTACCATTACGGTAGATGAAAAAGAACAGGTAAGCCTGAACCGTAAACCAATTGCAGTTGATGATTTAACAGCGCAAGTGCGGACTTTAGTTGGTTCTAACCCGGAAGTATTAGTGATTATTAATGCTGATGAAAAAGTTGATTATGGCCGGGTGGTGGCGGTAATGGATCGGGTACGTCAGGTTCCGGGAGCTAAATTAGCGATCGCTACCCAAAGAGAATAAATAGATATATTGGGCATCAGAAGTTCAGAGAGTCAGGAAAATTCTATATTCTGACTCCTAACTCCTTCTTGTCTAATAAACATCTCTAGCAATTATGCGTTGTCCAAAATCCTTGTTATACACAATTCATTAATTTTGCCTAGCTAATTTTCACCAAATATTTAATTCTAACAGCAGTAACTTTTATTAACGTGAGTTCGACAAGCCCTTTTTTGACCTCTCCCTCAACCCCTCTTGGACACCCCTACCGTGATACACAAGTCGAATTACCCCCCTTAATCCCCCCGATGTATTGGGGGGAAACCGGAAAATCTAGTTCCCTCCCCAATACATACGGGGAGGTTTAGGGTGGGGTAATTCGAGGACTAGTAGCGATTCGATAACTTGTGTATACACCGTAGCTTGGACACCCAGAGGGGAGCCAAAACCCTAATTTCTCGTTGCTCCTCCCTTTCCCCGTGGGAGAGGGAGGTTGTCCAGGAGAGGTTTATCGAACTCACGTTTTATTAATGTAGGTTTTGCTAAGGTTAAGTTTCAGCCGAATGCTTCCATTCTAGTATCTAGAATCACGACATAATCCAAACTGACTTGATAAATTGCTAATTACACGAACAAAATAAGGCATAGCAAATTTATACAAGCAGGTAGATTATCTGATGACTATTCCAGAGTCAATTAAAAAATTCATTACATGGATACAAGGTTTTGATCGTCGTGTTTTACACAATGAAGATGACGTAAAAGAAAAGTTAATTTTGCCCATGTTCCGCTATCTCTACTATCCAGAGATATGTCATCGTGAATACTCTTTGAAAACATATCAATCAGAAACACACACCAAAAATCCAGAAATTGCTCAGATATATTTTGCCACAGATGATGTTAAAAAACAAAATACAGATACATCACTCATTTTTGTAAAAACGATAGAACCGCATAAAACTAAGTTAAATAAAGCTATTGAGCAAGCTAAATTTTATAGTAATCATTTTAATATACTATTTTTTATTGTCACTAATGGATATGAAATTAAGGTTTTCCAGCGCCTAGATTATAATCGAGAAGAATTAGTATTCGATCTAAATATAGATGCCTTTAAAAATAACGATATCGTCTCAAAGTTTTATAATAAACTAAATTTTGATGTAGTTAAAAATATTGATAAAAATATAACCGATATTTTGACATATTCTAAATGTAACTTAATAGAAAAATTAATTATACGCCATCCAGATTTACAGTATTTTTTAGAAAAATGTGATTTTGAGCCTTCTATAACACTAGAAGGCTGCCACTTAGTTGTTGTTAAACCAAAAGTAGCGATCGCCTGTAATTTACCCAAAGCTTTTGGAGAAGGTAATTGTCAAATAGAATTCAGTAGTATTCTTTTTAAAGGTTTAAAAATTCGCTTAAATCATCAAGATATTTTAGGTAACTTCATGACTGGATTGCACACTCAACCAGATTGGGGGTGTCGTCGTTTTTTAAAACAGATAGATAAAGATAGTTTTACAGTAAAATTGGGTCAAATAACAGTCATTTTATCCAACTTAGAAGCAATAGACTTGTGTTTGTGTATTGATGAAGTTTGCCAAAAATATAAAAACTCAATAATTGAATTTGAGAATGCTTTAGAAACATGGGATTTTGAATTCATCAAATTTTCAGAAGTTCGTGGTTTTATACTTTTTTCTGTTAGGCAAGAATTATGGGAGTTAATGCAGCAGTTTTTTAAAGAATTTGATTATAAGAAAGGCAAGTCAGAATGGCATCTATTTCATAGAAAAAATATCTCAATTCGAGTGAGTAAAGGAATTCGCGATCGTGCATTTATCTTTCCCAAATTTAACAGAGATTTCTCTTTATTACCTAGTAATCAAATTGATATAATCTACGAGATAAATGATATTAATTTACAATCTATAGAAAAAGCTAAATTTAGCTTCTGGCAGCAAGATATTGGAGTAAGAGGAACTTGGACAGCTAGATATACCAAACAATGGTTATTAGATAAATATATTCCCAAAGTTATTAATTATTACTCTAACAAATCTCAATTATCGGAATCTGAATTGCTAGCAAAAATAACAAATTACAGAAATGAACGTGCGCTGATTAAAGAAATTGATAAGATTAAAGATTTAGTATTTTATCTTCGTGACATCCAATCTTGGCTACATATCTATGTGGAAAATATTGCGGCTTCGCTATTGAAGCCATATTACCAAGCCTATACAAATTTAGTGCGTAACACAGATTCTTCCATAACAGGCATAGACTATATTTTTGGAAATTTGCAAAGAGTTGAGTGGAAAAATACGCCAGAAGAAAATTATAGCAATTCCACAGACTGGAAAAACTTGACTTTTAAATATGCTATAGATTGCTTAGATCGGCAAGTAGTAAGAATAAATAATAGTGAATACGAGAATAGTTTCAAAGCAGATTTAATCACTCGGATATTTATTTGGATTATAGAAAATGGTAAAATATCTTTTTCACAAGCTCAGTTAAATGCTGCTAAACAGGCTTTAATACCAATTTGGGAACAAAGCCGCTTTGAAATGCGCTATATTTATCCTAATCAATAAAATTACATAATTTGCTGTAAATCCAACACAAACCCAGGTAGTACATTTTCTCCTGATAAATTAGTAGGATTGTCTAATATCTCTACATCTTTGCCTGGACGATAAATTTCCACGCGCTTGTTTTTGCGGTCAATTAACCAGCCTAATTGAGTGCCATTTTCGATATACTCCTGCATTTTCTCTTGTAATTCTTTCAAATAATCAGTACGAGAACGCAACTCTACTACAAAATCAGGACAAATAGGGGCAAATTTTTCTTGTTGTTCAGGTGTTAAAGCATTCCATCGTTCAATTTTCACCCAAGAAGCATCGGGAGAACGTTCTGCACCATTAGGTAGGGTGAAACCAGTTGAAGAATCAAAACCTTTGCCTAATTTAGTTTGTTTATTCCAGATTCCTAACTCAACAACCATATCAAAATTACGGTTGCCAGTATCACTACCTGTAGGTGGCATAATTAATAATTCCCCTGATGCTGTACGCTCAAATCGATAATCGCGGTTTTTCTGACACATTTGGAAAAATTGCTCATCAGTCAAGTCAATTTTCAATTTGAGTGTAGAAGGGAAAGTGGTTGTCGTAGCGTTCATAGGCTATTTTGAGCATCTTACTTTCTAGTGTAGTGCTGTGTGGGGTGCGATCGCTGCCAGGAGATCGTGGAGTGCGATCGCACTTTACACAACTTGCAACAAAACGTAAAGTACGAACACACACAGGCGTAGTATGAGTGATACGATTACATAAATAATTATTGGCAAAAAGTCAATTTTCAGATATTGTATTCAGAAATCAGGGAGGAGTTCTATATATGCTAAGGATATCTTATGAGTAGGACAATTAACTTCCAGACTATTTCTTGGTTTTGGGATCTCTATAATAGAAAACTTCTTGAACTTGATCCACCTTATCAAAGACGTAGTGTTTGGAATCAAGATTATAAAGATTTTTTTGTTGATACTGTACTTAATGGCTATCCTGCACCTGCAATATTTATATATCAGGAAATTACTCCTGAAGGAGTATCTAAGGTTAGCATAGTTGATGGAAAACAAAGATTATCTACTTTGTTTGAGTTTGCAAACAATGAATTTCCTGTTTATGAAAAAGCTACAATTGAAAGATTTCGCGGTCAATATTTTAAGGAATTCGATCCTGAAACTAAACAGAATTTTTGGAAATATCAGTTTGCCATAGAATATGTACCATCATCAGATGAAAAAATAATTGGTAATATATTTGATCGTATAAATCGCAACGTGATTAAATTAACCCCTCAGGAACTTCGTCATGCAAAGTTCAATGGAGATTTTATTACTACTGTAGAAGAACTAACTAGCTGGATGTTTGAATATTTAGGTGGAGCTTTTCCAACAATTGATCGAAGATCGAAGAAACAAATGAAAGACGTTGAGATGGTAGCTCAACTCTTACTTTTTCTCGAAGAAGGTGTTAGAGCTTATAGTCAAGAATATCTTGATAAAGCATTTAGTGATCGAGATATTAATTGGGAAGTTAAAGAGGAAATCGAGAATGAATTTCGTAATACTGTTAAAGCTATCAAAGAGATATTAGATTTATCACAAGATATAAGTTTATCTAAAACTAGATTGAAAAACCAAGCCGATTTTTACTCTTTATTTGGTGCTGTTGCTGAACTAAATCGTGAATATGACGAGCAATTTATTACATTTGATGTAGGTGAAAGAATTAATACTTTTCTTAAAGTAGTAGGAGATGCAGATTTAAAAAATCAATCTAAAGATTCATTAACAGAATATCAAAGAAATGCACTAGACTACTATGAAGCTGTTAAGTTCTCATTCACAGATGCGGGTACAAGGAAAACTAGAATTAAAATTATGAAATCTGTGATTCAGGGAAATATAAATTGATAAAAATTTTGGATGTATGATCTATCCTTCTATCCTAGAGCGGAAATATAACGAATATAGTCCTTTTGTTAAAAGAGTTTCAGACAAGGTTAAATCAACACTAATAAACTTTTGTGAAAGCCAAGGATATGCTTTTACTTCGCGTATTAAAAGTGTTGAATCTCTCGCTGAAAAAATTGAAACAGGTAGATTTAAAAAATGGTCAGATTTAGACGACTTATTTGCTTGTACAGTTATAATACCAACTTTATCCCATGAAGAAGAAGTTATACAATTTTGTAAAAATACTTTTAAGGTTACTCATAAAGTTAAAAGAGGGCAAAATAGGAAAGCACCAGATATTTTTAGGTTTGATTCAACTAGAATATATGCTAATCTTAAAAAAGATAATGCCATAAATGTAGATAATGAATTAAGTATTTATAATATTATTTTTGAAATTCAAATTAAAAGTGCTTTTGAACACGCATGGTCAGTTTCAACTCACGATTTGGTATATAAAAGTTCTGAAATTGATTGGAAAAGACTACGTCTAGCAGCACAAATTAAAGCAAATGTTGAACAACTAGATACGCTTATTCTTGCTTTTGAACAAACCTCTCTTCTTATCGAAGAAAATAATTATCCTGATATAAAAATAAAACGTAAGTTAGCTAGTGAAATTAACAAGCTATTTAAAAATGGTAAGATTCCTGAAGAACTACAACCAAAAGACATGAACCGTTTTTGTGATAACTTATATCGTCTGACTATTGATGTAAATAAAGAAAACAATATTCAACCAATTATTGAAAAGATAAAAACAGAAGTTAACCTGACTTCATATAAAAAATTTCCTCGTAGTATTTCCTTGTTTCAATATTTTTTTGTCATATTAGTACGTAATAAAATGATTGAAATCCCTATGAAAAACTACCACTGCCATATAACAGAAGAATTAACTACTCTATATCCTGATATACAGATAGATAATGATTCTATTTTTATGTATAGTGAAGATTGTTAATTTATTAAGAAATACTTTGCCTTAAAAAACCTAATTTTTAGCAAGAGCGATCGCAATCCAAACAACTTCTGGTTAAATGTTACTAATGCTCTATAAGCTTGATACTTTAGAAGGTAGAAAAATTTAGATGCTTTGGTTATCTCAATGGCTAGTGTTAGGAACTATATTTGTTAGCTTAACTTTTAGCACACCTTTAGTTGCCAGTCAGTCTATGAACCAACAAGATATCCAGATATTAATAGAAAAAGCTAAAGATGCATGGGTTGCTCAAGATGTTGACGCTATTGCACAATTGTTTACGATTGATGGAGAACTAATCGTGCCTGGTCAATGCTGGCGGGGGCAAGAAAGAATTCGAGAAGGACTTGCCAATTTTAAAGAACAATATTCAGATGTTAAAATATACATCCACCGGATTATCATTGGAGCAAATCAGGCAGGAGCAAATCAGGCAGCAGTAGAGTGGTACTACGAAGATACAGAAAAGGCAACAGGTCGTCGTAATAAAGCTGATGACGTAATTGTTGTAGATTTTAAGGATAATCAAATTAGTCGTTGGCGTGAATATTTTGACACACAAACGCCAACTAACAAATAGTTACACTAGTCGTGATAGTCAAATCTCCTTAGCTCAAAATGAACTAAGAAGATTGGAGTGTCAAAATTAAGTTGTAATCTAAAAAACACAAGACGTTTATCACCTCAGACCGCTCTGATAAAGAATTTAACCTTCCCTTGGTGATAACAAGGTGGAGGAAGCGACAAAAACTCCACACCGTCAACGTATTTAATTTACACTGTTCAAACATCTGCGATCGCTCTCCTTCGATGTTTGATACTGGGCCACAGCGGCATAACACCCATACAGTGTTGTTTGTTTTCATAAACTAGAATAGCTAACAGTTGGGTGAAAACCTCTCTCTCTCAAGTATAAACACCACCTAGTCAAGAGATATAGCTATATTGTTTATATAAACTTGTCTAAAGTAAGATTTTAATTCTTTATAACTTTAGTTAGTCATTTGACGCCGTTGGGACTGTGCTTGGTTAAACTGCTTTTGTTGTGGTGTTAATTGGCTGTAATCACTTGAAGATTGCATATCCCATTGTAATTCTGCTAGTAACAGTAAACTAACGGTCATAATTAGCCCCGTTGAGAGAAACTGCATAACACCGCAGTATGGCAAAACTAAAATTCCCAGCAAATGAATAAACCCCATCAAAATAAATGTGCGCGAACGCATTCCTACCCCGGTGCAAAAGTAGCCGATCGCACTTAATCCTAACCACAGTGGACACAAACGGATCAACACCTCTCCCCATCCCAAAAAAATGCTCAGATCGGTCAAGATTAAACCCATTAAGATTAAAATCGCCCAGTTATAAACAACCCAGCGTAGCTGTTCTACAGTTGCCCAAAACCAAGTTAAACTTACCATGCCAACTGCACCGAATAAGGTAAGCACTGACCACAAAATTGCTTGGCTACTCCAGCTAATGGGTAGAAACTGGGCGGTTACGAAAATTCCAGATGAAATTAGTCCCCAGAGAATAAATGCTTGATCGACGCGAGTATAAAACTTGGAAAAGAGAGTGAAATTTCCAATTTGGTAGTTGAGACAGACTAGACCTTGAATATCTTGAAAATCTAGCTCTTGCTGTTTTTCACGCAGGAGCGGCTCAGAGGAATTGAAAAAAGTCATTGATAATCTATTACCCTTGGTAGATGAATAAATTATTACTCTATCCAAAGATATATTGTTATTTAAATATAAACAAGTAAAGAGTTCCCTTTGGTCACGTAGGAAACAGTGTTTCGACTACGCTCAACAACTGGGCAGTTTTGCTCAAGCAAGAACTGCCCTCTGCCTCCTGCCTTTCTTGATAAAATCGGTTGTTTTCAATAGCGATCGCAACATCAAAATACCAAATAAAGCGCTATAACTTTCTTTTGCTTAAGCGTGGCGATGTCTACGACGGGCTACGCCTTATCCACGCTTAAGCAGCAACTAATCTAGCCCTCTATTTACGTACTAGGTTCAGCAGTTCTTTTGGAGAAGCCAACAAGTCAATCGCTACAAAGAAGATTTTGCCTTGGGGATCTAGCAAAAAGCGCCATGCAATATTCATGCCCACGCTGGCACCGAACCAAGGGGTTTGGACTTTGCCTGTAACTTTAACTTGGGTATAGCCATCTTCCACAGGCTCAGATACACCCCGCTCTGGGAGCATCTTCAATCCCTGACATTCTTCACGCATATAAGCGCGAATTGCGTCTTGACCAACAATTGGTCTTTCAAAGGGAGGTTGCAAAGCACCTTCGGAGGTAAACAGAGAAACCGCAGCATCAAAGTCATTGGCATTCATGTTGTTGATATAGCCAAGTACCGTAGGATTGTTGATGCCCTCAATGGTGACTTTAGTCCGAAATGCTGGTGCAGTGGGAGGAGCTACCGGCTCTAAGACTTTTTTGTAACTACCAGGAGCATTCGGATCGAATCCCATGCTAATTACGGTATTACGTAAGATGGTAATTTGTTGACCTGAATCTGCATTGCGGATGGCTTGTAACACATCGGCAGCTTTAGAAGAAAGCTTGTAACCTGGTGGGATTGGAGCAACGATTCCCTGAGCCATCCATTCTCCTAACTGATACCAAAAGCCCAACTTGATATTCACCGTGAAGGATGCATAAGAACGGCACAGAGGAGTATCAGCACGGTTAGCCAAATCGTACATGACTTGCGTTTGAGCCTCAAAAGGCATCTGCTTAATTTGTTCGAGTAAGCCTTGTGCAAGGATCATGTTTGCTGCTCCAGGAGCCGCAACTGTGATACTTCTACCCATCTCGGTATAAGCAAACCAAAGTAATGCTAGTTGATCTTCAGCATTGAGCTTAGAGAATGATTCGACGACGGTTGGAACAACGTCAGCAACTAGGGTGCCGGGAAAAATACTTTGAGCCGACTGGATGGTAAAAGACATAGCAGAAATTCCAAAAAGAAAATTACAGTTCTACCGAATGTGAAAAATCAAATGTGCAAAAACCGATGAGAAATGCGTTTAAGTGTTAATAAAGGCACTCAATAGTTTTGACATCACTAGAAAGCCTGTTGTAGACATAGATAGCTCTAATAAAGGCATAGTGATGATGTTGCCGTTGAGTTTAGATACTTGGCAAAGCACATTGCAGGCTCAACTGCATGGTTATTTAAAAAGCCTTGATTAACCGTGGTTTAACGCATTAATGCTGTTTGTGTATCTTTATGTAAAGAAACATAACAATTTCGTTACAAATAAGCAATACTTTCTCAGTTATATATTGATAATTTCTGTTTATCTAAAAAATAAGTTTTCCTGATGTTTAATTTCATGCAATTGGTACTTTTGTATGAATTCCCCTCCAAGAGCGTAGGTGTAACCCTTCTTTGAAGGAGTACGGCTGCACTCAGGAACCACCTGTCGTAGACATTAGACCTCTTGCATAAATCAAAAATAAGAAAGAACCCCACCCCGCCAAAGCTACGCTTTGTCATCCCCTCCCGAAGAGCCTACGGTGTATACACAAGTCTTAAAAACCTAGCCTTAATAAGACTTTCCTCGTTCCCAGTCTCCGACTGGGAACGAGAAGTGAGAGAACAATGGGAAAATCGAGCTTTTTCCGACTTGTGTATACACCGTAGGCTCTTCGGGAGGGGAGGGGTGTTAGGGACTTTTGCAAGAGGTCTATTGCCTAGTTCTCGTACACATCCGAAATACCCTACTCACTTAGTACGGTGATTACTACTTTTATTTTTATCTCAAGTATTTGCAAAAAATATTTACAATATTGAATATTCCTTTACAGAAAGCAAAAACAAAGAGTCAAAAATGGCAAGTAAAGGCTTTAGCATTAACGAACGCAGTAAATTCAACAGATTTGCAATTGAACCCAAAGTTTATGTTGATGAAATTCCACGGATAGGATTCACCAAATATGCTGAAAAAGTTAATGGGCGTTTGGCAATGATTGCTTTTGTTTCACTTATAGCTGTAGAAGTTATCACCGGACACGGTTTGCTTGGATGGCTAACCAGCCTTTAAAGAAGACACTTTGAGATTTCTTAATTTTCTTTACTTGACGAATAAAGCAATTTAGAGTCAAACTTACTTATGAAAACTGATTTTGATTATCCCAAAAAGGATTTAATTGAACCCGTTGTTTTTAGACATGATTTCAACAACTTTGAGACTATCAATGTCAATCAAGTCTGGTAATTATTTTTTACTGCTGGTCAAGATGACAAAGGATTGGGAGAATAAATTGAGTTCGACAGATTTTTCACTAACCTTTTAATTGCCATTAAAGTAACTGGAATTCTTTGGGCGATTTACTTCAACTAATTAGGATGAGTAAGTTTGTTCATTTCTAGTGTGTAGTAACTTCAACAGAGGTCTTGGATCTGGATAAGCTGTTCCACATAAAAGTTGCATATATTGGGCGGGCGAGACGCCCACCCCACAAGAAATGTACAATTTCAGATTATGCAAACTAGATGTGGTTTAGCTTACCAGGACTTATTTGAAATTTTCAATAAGTTTAAAAATTCTATTTAGCTTTGGAAAAAGTTTGATGTTGATTGGATTTATAAAGCTTCCTAATTTGTCGCGGTATTGTGGATACGTGGGCTTAGAAGTAGCACAAATTGTCTCCAAACATCTTGCTGTTCAAAGTAAAACCTATGTAATTCAAAATAGAAGAGTATTGGTACATCAACTTTTAAAGTCTGGTCTGGATGCTCATACCGCAGATCGAACTGTTACTGTACTTATATCAAGCCCGGTTTTACAATTAAGCAACAAAAACCAGTGTGCAATTAATTGTATGCAAGAGAAACCATACAAGTAGTAAAAAGGATTGGGGTTAAAGGAGAGTTTACAGGTGACAGGTAATAATCTCTACCCTCTAACCCGTATTCTATTCCCTTCTTCAGTCCTCATTTCAACGCAAACAACGAATAGCTTCTAATAGACCTCTAGCTTTATTGAGCGTCTCTTCGTATTCTTTTTCTGGCTCAGAATCAGCTACCAAACCTGCACCGGCTTGTACGCTGACAGTACGATCGTGTACTACCATTGTGCGAATTGCGATCGCAGTATTTAATTGTCCTTCAAAATCGTAATACCCATACACACCGGAATAAACACCACGACGACTAGACTCTAACTCGTGGATAATTTCCATCGCTCTAATCTTGGGTGCGCCGCTTACCGTACCTGCTGGGAAGGAAGCTTTCAGTAAATCCCATGCTGTTTTACCAATAGCTAATTTACCCACAACATTGCTAACAATGTGCATTACATGGGAGTAGCGTTCAACCATCATTAATTCATCGACTTTGACGCTACCACTTTGACAAACACGCCCCAAATCATTCCGCCCTAAATCGACAAGCATCACGTGTTCGGCAATTTCCTTGGGGTCTTGGAGTAAATCTTGAGCCAAGGCTGCATCTTCCTGAGTAGTTTTACCTCGCGGACGCGTCCCAGCAATTGGGCGTACCGTTGCTATTACTCCACCATCAGAATCGCTTTCGGCTTTCACCATCACTTCTGGACTGGAACCGATGATTTGCCAATCTTGGAAGTTAAAGTAAGCCATGTAAGGCGAAGGATTTATCTGACGTAGCGACCGATAAAGGGCAAAAGGATCGCCTGTGTATGTTGTTGATAGTCGCTGGGAAATTACTACTTGAAAAATATCACCTGCTTTAATGTAATCTTTCGCCTTCTCAACGCTGGCACAAAAATCAGGGCGGGTAAAATTACTCTGATACTCCTCTGCTTCTCTGCTCCCCTGGTTACTGAGCGCAGTCGAAGTATGCTCCTCTGCTCCTCTGCTCGCAGGCGGATTCCATTCCAATCGAGTTTTTTCTGGCGATAGGGGCAAAGATAGCTTTTCGAGCATTTGGGTGACGCGATCGCCCGCTTGTTGATATGCTGCTTTCAAATCTACATTCGGGTCGCGTAAATCAGCATAAGCGATCGCCCAAATTTTCCGCTTCACCTGGTCAAAAATCAACAAGTGGTCTACTTGCATCCACAACCCATCAGGGATATTCCGCTCATCTGGTGGATAAATGGGCACACGCGGCTCAATCCACTGAATCAATTCATAGCCCCAAAACCCAAATAAACCGCCAATTCCCGGCGGTAACTGTGGTAATTTTACTGGGTGATAAGGTGCTAAACATTCGGCTAAAGCTGTAAAAGGGTCGCCAGCAAAAACCACCTGCGAACCATCGCGGTTTTTCTGAGTCGTGCGATCGCCCCTTGCTTCCAAAACCCACACCGGATCGCAACCAACTAAACTATAGCGTCCCAGTTTTTCCCCACCTTCGATGGATTCCAACAAAAAGCTATAAGGCTGACCTGCACAGACTTTATACCAAGCAGATACGGGCGTATCTAAGTCCGCTACCCATTCTTGATATACAGGGACGAAGTTGCCTTGTTGCGCTAGGGTGGAAAACTGGGAGAAATCCGGAAACATCATTATTTTTCAAAGGTAATTGGTAATTGGTAATGGGTAATGGGTTTTTATTTACCAATTACCCATTACTAATTACCCATTAGCGACTAACAGCTACTTACGGAGCGTCGTAGGTAGTAACACCGCTAAACTTAACTTTAGAGGGGCTGGGGTTTTGTCCGATACGACGGTCTACATAACGCACTTTGTCACGACCTTCAGTTACCTTTTCAGGGAAGTTACCATCAGCTGGGTGAAGTAAAGTGGTTTCTCCGTTGGGTAAAACCCGGTAAACTTTGTAATCTGTGATTTTGAGTTTACGAAGTTGCTGACCGCCCAAAAAGATGCCATATTCTTTACGAGCTATATACAGCAGGTTTTCACCTTTGCGCATAACAGCAGCACCACCTGTAGGCAATTCAAAAACTTGCTCTTTCGGGCTAGTCCAAGTGATCGCGTACTTTTCTTCAACTGCTGCTTTGTTGAGCAAGCCACCAGTGCTGCCAGCAAATAGCGGGGTTTGTCCAGAGAGTGTTTCTGCCATAAAGTCTGTTCTCTCAACGTTTTTAGGGAATCCTAACATCGCAACCAGGATCATATTGCGATCGCGTCATAGACTGTAACAGTTTTTAGTCATTTGTTCTTTGTCATTTGTCATTTGTCCTTTGTCATTTGTTAAAAACCAATGCCCCATGCCCCATGCCCCATGCCCCATGCCCAATGACTAATGACAAAGGACTAAATATCTATTTACTCTTGACTTTTGTCCGCTTTTCCTCTTGGCTACTCCGAACAATTGGGATAGTGAAGTGAAACTGACTGCCCTGGTCTTTGCCAGCTGACTCTGCCCAAATTTTCCCACCCCAGCCATTAACAATTTGACGGCAAATTGCTAAACCAAGTCCAGTCCCGCCAGTGGTGCGGCGCAGCGCTCCTTCTTCTTGATAGAAGCGGTCAAAAACTACTTCTAAACGATTTGGTTCAATGCCGCGTCCAGTGTCAGCTACAGTCACTTCGACCATTTGACGGCTGTTGTAAATCGCTTTAATCGTGATTTCTCCTTGGGGCGGCGTAAATTTCAAAGCATTGTCCATAAGTTTTGCCAGCACCTCGACTAGCCAATCACCGTCAGCTCTTACTAAAGGTAGATTTTCGGCAATTTGAGTCTTGATTTGGGGCAGCTTTTCCGTTGAGGAACGCGTGCGATTTCGGCTGAGTGCTAAATCGACACATTCTTGTAAGCTGAGGGATTCTGGATGCCATTCCACCCGGCCGCTTTCCAAGTTGGAAAGTGTGAGGAAATCTTGTACCAGTTTTCGCATCCGTTCCGAGTCGGAAAGAGCAGTGTTGAGCATGACCTGCTGCAACTCCAAGGGCATATCCGGCTCACTAGCAAGACTTTCCAGACACACTTGAATTGTGGATAGGGGAGTACGCAGTTCGTGTCCAGTGATGGCTATGAGGTTGCTGCGGGTGCGGTCTAGGGCTTCTAGCTGCTGGTTAAGTTCTTCTAGATTAGCGTAAGCTTCCGCTTGGATGAGAGCTGCTCCTACTTGGGTAGCGATCGCTTCTACCAAATCCAATTCTCCAGGTTGGCACTCGTGGGGTGGCATTCGGCAGTAATGTAACTCCACAATCCCCAATAATCGCCCCTGATAGAAAACTGGTTCCATCAGCCAAGAACGAATGGCAAACTTTTTGGCGATCGTGGAAAGTCCTGGCGATTTGGTAACGCGGGGGTCACTGAGCGTATCGCTGACACAAACACCTTCACCTTGTTCCACAATGTCCCGAAATAGGGAATTTTTCTCTAACTCCCAGGTTTGTCCGCAAACAGATAAAATACCGGGAGTCAAAAACTCGTGTTCAATTATCGCTTGGCTATCCGTAGCTTGAGCGCGGTAAATTAAACAGCGACAAGCTTCTAGGTGTTGCCCTAATTCTTGTGCCGCCACCTGGAGAACTTCATGAGGATCGAGCGATCGCCGAATCGCAGTACTAATTGAGTTGACTAATCGCTCTTTTCGTGCTTGAGCAGCAATAGAACGGTAAGCTTTGTGCAATTTGTACTGACTAGCTTGCAAATAAGTTACTAAGCGCTGCACAAAGGGATCTGTATCAATGTCACAGGCATACTCGTTTACTTGTTCGGCTCCAAAGTAGTTTCGCGGTTCGCCAATGCCAAACCTCTGACGTGCCTGTTGAATTTTACTTGTCAGTTCTGGTCTGTAAACCAAAACCCGATCTAACAACAATTCAGCGGCTTTCAGGCTAACTCCCCTTTCTGATGTCCAAATTCCCTCAAATCTTCGGGCTGTGTCTATATCCAAATTAGGGCTTAGTTCCGGTAGTTGGTTATTTTTGGCAAGAGAACCAAGGTTTTCTCGGCAAACCAGACAAGTAGCATAATTGTCAGCAATCACTACCAAATGCCACTCCTGACTTAAGCCATCCGTTGCCTCAAAAGCTATCTTTTCGTAGTGTTCCGAACTGTTGGCGAAATCCGTTTCTGGAGCAGCTAATACGTATATTTGGTTACTCCGCAAGGCAAGTCGCAGGTAGCGATGAGCTTCTTGGCGGTAGAATCGCTCTCGCTGGAAACTAGCAATTACAAGGGGTTTCGCTAAAGTCGCAGCCAAAACTTGATCTTCCATCGCGTGGGAGAGCGCCGTTAGTGAAGCCTTAAAATATAGCTGGGGCCGCAAGTTGGGTAGGGACTTTAGCAGATCACTCAGCACAGAAGTCGAAATGCTCATGAATTATTGTTAAACGCTCAACCTCGATCAGATCCACGTCACAGCTGCATTGTACAAATTCCAAGGGACTCTCAAGTTAAATAGATAGTTGCAATATGTAAAGAACGCTAAAAAGCGCTTTTCGCCAAAGCTAGTCGCAACACTTTGTTACCAAATAAGGGGCGTGGGTACACTTGATTTGCTGATTGACAACCTATTACGCCCAATATACATTCAGGGCAACTGATGCTTTTGCTTGTACAGGTAAATTTTTTCAGGAATAAGTACTAAAACATTAATTATTGTATGGTTTTAACTACTGTGTTCGCTAATAACCACGGACGCTCGATTTCTAGTCCATGCGTTGGCAAAATCGCCTGTCGTAGACATTGCCTACTTCGCCGACGTTGATTTCTGCTTGCTAAATAAGTTTTCTTAGCCAAAAATCATGACTGCGATATTTACATAACTTAATCACTAATGTTGATTAAACTTAATCAATTAATTATCATAAATTAGTCTAATCAAATATCAAAGATTATTTAAAATCTTGTGTCTCTCTACAATACGCTGTTTTTTGTTTAAACTATGTGTCGAGACACAAATCTTTCTTTTATCGACCTAAATAAATTTAGTTGCTCTGTCTCAAAGCAAAAGGTATTTATTCTTTCCTTCTGCCTCTTGGGGAAGAGACTTATACTCAAAAGACCACAAAAATATAGACCTGTACACGGAACTTTGTCTAATGACACCGGATACGCTAATCACCCCAGAAAAAATTTTTCTGGATGGAAAAACTTTTATTCCTGCCGAACAATTACCGATTCCGGAGTGGCCTTGTGTTGTGGCTGAAAGATCGCAACCGACACTAACGGTTAAAGATGATGATTTATTTTTTGTGACAGATACTATCGGTAATATTTCTGGCTGTTCCCTCAACGATGGTAATCTCAGTCTGGGACTGTTTTGTTGTGATACGAGATTTCTCAATCGCTTGGAGTTGCAAATTGAAGGGCGATCGCCTGTACTCCTCAGTAGTACTGCCGAAAAAGGTTTTGCACTCTCAGTTTTGTGTACCAATCCCAGAATCGACGAACGCCTAAAAGCCGAGACTATCGGAATTCGCCGGGAAATCGTGCTGAATGGAGCGTTATTTGAAGAAATAGAAGTATCTAACTACAGCACAACCACTGTCAATTTTGAACTAAGTATCAGTTTTGATGCGGATTTTGTTGATTTATTTGAAGTCCGTGGCTATGACAGAGAAAAACGAGGTCGGCTTTTACGCCTAGTAGAACCGACGACTGAGGAAGGAACATCCGATCGCGTCGATGGTGTTGCACCTGTACCTAAAGAGCCATCTGCCTATAGAGAAGAATCCTTAACACTCGCCTATCAAGGCCTGGATGGCTCGGTGATGGAATCCCGAATTTTATTCCAGCATCGGCAACCAGACAATTTCAAGGGTTACACTGCGGTTTGGCAGCTAGAGTTGGCTTCTCACGAAACTCAAAAGCTGGGCTACCGAGTGAATATGTTGAGAAACAACCAGTCCAGTTCAACCGTGAGCGCCGCCACCACTTTAGGACAGGCGAAAGCTGCTGAGTGGATGGAGGAGCAGCACTGGGTACAACAAATTACCCGCATTAGCTCAGATAAAAGTACCTTCAATCGAGTGATTGAGCGGGCTGAACAAGATATGTATTTGTTGCGCCAGTCTTTTGGTAAGCATAAGACTGTTTCCGCTGGAGTACCTTGGTTTTCGACATTATTTGGGCGAGATTCGTTGATTACAGCTTCTCAAAGCCTGATGTTAAACTCGCAAATCGCCAAGGAAACTCTGATATTACTGGCAACATACCAAGGTAAAATTGACGACGAATGGCGCGAAGAAGAACCGGGTAAGATTTTGCACGAGTTACGTTTGGGAGAAATGGCTCGTTGTGAAGAAATTCCCCATACACCTTACTACGGTACAGTTGATGCCACTCCCTTGTGGCTGCTGCTCTATGCCGAACATTATGCTTGGACTCACGATCGAGAACTCTTAGAGCAACTTTGGCCCAATGCTCTAGCGGCAATGGAGTGGATCGATCGCAATACCAAAGAAACCACTTACCTCAGCTACTTCCGTAGATCCAAACGCGGTCTTGTTAACCAAGGTTGGAAAGATTCTGGCGACTGTATTGTAGACCGCAAGGGAGAATTAGCCAACGGCCCAATTGCTCTGTGTGAGGTACAAGCTTACGTTTATGCTGCAAAAATACGCCTAGCAGAAATAGCTAGGATGAAAAAGCGGCTTGATTTGGCAGATCGTTGGCAAGAAGAGGCCAGAAATCTTAAGGTTCGGTTTAATCAAGATTTTTGGGTAGAAGATCAAGATTTCTGCGCCCTGGCTTTGGATGGAGAAGGTAAGCCAGTAGACAGTATTACCTCAAATCCCGGTCATTGTCTGCATTTGGGACTTTTCACAGACGAAAAAGCTCATAGTGTTGCAGAACGGTTGCGGGCACCAGATATGTTTAATGGTTGGGGCATTCGGACTCTAAGTAGTTTGTCACCCGCTTATAATCCGATGGGTTATCACATTGGTTCGGTTTGGCCCCATGATAACGCTCTGATTGCAATGGGATTGCGATCGCTCGGTCTTATCGATCAAGCTTTAGAAATATTCCAAGGTTTATTTGACATGACTCAGCAGCAACCCTATCAACGTCCTCCAGAACTTTTCTGCGGCTACGAACGGAACGGTGATAATGCTCCTGTGCAGTATCCGGTTGCTTGCACTCCCCAAGCTTGGGCTACGGGTAGTATTTTCCAACTACTGCAAATGATGGTCAACTTAGTGCCTGATGCTCAAAATAACTGCTTGCGAATCATCGACCCCGCTTTGCCAGAATCGATTAATCGCTTGTCATTTCATAATTTACAAGTAGGCCCCACCATCCTCGATTTGGAATTCGAGCGTTCTGGGACTACGACTGCTTGTCGCGTTGCTAAAAAACGGGGTAATCTTCGAGTAGTTATTGAAGCTTAGAAAGAGAGTAGGGGGTGGTGAATTATCCACTCCCTATTTTATGATGGGTGCGATCGCTCAGTGACATAATGTTAAAATTGAGCAACCACAGATAACTTTTGCATCAACTCTAGAGGTTTCTTTCAGTCCGTTTCAATCGAATTTTTAGCCTGCGACATTACTCTTGCATTTCCCACATGAAATCAACCCCGTAAAAACAACCGAGATAGAGTAGCATACCTCTGGTTTCTTCAGCAGCTATTCTGTAGTACTCTAAAATACACTGAAAGATATACCAATATTCATCTACTTCCTCATCCCATAATGTTCTGTAAACATCTGGATTCAGCACACAAGCTTCTTCATATCTCTTAGCAAACTCTTTTTCGGAAATTTGAAGCAGCGCTTCGGAGATTTGCTGAGTTTCTGAGGGAACAAGATATTTTACAGGCCCGAAATCTTTGAAACTACCTTTTGTTCCTTCAATTGAGGTTCTGCCCATCACCGCATTGATTAACGATCGGTTATTTTCCTTTTTTCGGGCAACAATAAAAGGTATCTGACATTCTTCCCACGGAGATATGTCCTCAGTTAGCAAGTAGTGAATTGCGTGCCAATATGAATCAATATCTAGTCTTCCAATTTTCCATTGCTCTTCAGCAATAAGAGCGTCCAAGTTATCATTTATTCCTTTTTTTTTAAGTAGGTAGGTAGATGTTGAACTGCTCCGGTTTCTAGGGCTTCTTTTGCATGAAGATACAAGTCCAACACATACAAATCTTGTTTCGCTATCTCTAAAAGAGGTGTGGATATTTGTTTGAAGTTTCCCTCTATTCCCATACCTTATCTTTACCGGATATTCCGTATATATGCTCAAATAAGATGTTATACAGTTATAATTAGGAGCTACATTTTGCTCTGTGCCAGAACCTTGCTTTGTTTAAGTGCTGACTGCGCCACAGTATTGAAAACTACTACCTAGTTGCTTCGCTGAGTGCTTCAGGAATTATCTTATCACTCACACCATGCCGTTTCAGGCTAACGATGCGATCGCCTCAAATTCAAAAATGCTAATAAATTTCTACTAAAAAAAATTAAGGATGTAAAAACAACAACCATTTACACCCAAATTGCTAACAGACGCGATTAATCGCGTCTCTACATTATGCTTCTTCTGAATTATCTCTTTTATGTCCTGGGGATGCTTCGTAAAGTGCATCGAGATGTTGACGCGCATCTTCAACGTTAATTGAACGCATTATCAAAAGTGGCTCTTTAATTAAATTCCCTGCGTTATCTAACAACTCTGGATGGGGTACAAACTGTTTTTTTGATGAATAATAACCAGAGTTACGTTGGTTATTCATTGGCGAGGAATTCGTTGGGTAAGTTCGCTCCCGATCGAAACTGAACATAATCAGGTTACGGATTAAGTTGCCAACAGCTATAAATGCAAGGATTGTAAAAGCAAGAATGTAAAGCAGATGTAACATTGGATTTTCCTCCAGAACAGCAATTTTTAAAACTTTATTTTGTAACGCTTTGTTTCGCCGATACTGTACTCACAGTTAAGACGAATATTCTACGCACTTTTCAGGCGCTTACATTTATATGAAGCTATTTGTCAACCGTTATTCCACTTACGGTAGCATAGGATACATTATTTTGCTAATCCAGTTAATGTTAAGAAATTGTTAAGAATTTTCTACTATTTTTTTAAGACTGATTTACCATCTTGCGTAGACGCTTCCTTGGTAAGTCTTGAGACATCGCTAAGTTGTCTGCCGAAATTTAGCGCGCTTAGACTTCACGTCCTTGACGAAAGCGCATTGCGACATTCCAGCATTCTGTTACTAATTCATGCCAAGGCATTAACGTTGCCATATCAATTCCGACTTGTTTATCAGTTGCATTAAATAGCATCTTCGCCGTATTTAGTTCATCCTGAGCTTGCTTAACCCGCAAGAGCAAGTCAGATTGCTCTTGGTGACTCATAAATGAGAGTTCCTCAGTTTCGAGTAAATGGCGCGATCGCGTAAACCAATGCTGAAAATCTTCCAGCAGCGGATCTAAAACCGTTTTAAACAACTCAGGCCCTGGTAAATTTGAGTCTGACATAAATAAGAGGGATATTTCAAACTTGCTTACTAATATTAACGTTATTTACGTTTCTTAATACTTTTTAGATTTCTCTCATAATTACTTAATGTAAAATTTTGTAACAAAGGGCACAAAATTTATTATATAGTCTCGATCTCTGGTTTGTACAGTGCCTTTGGACAGGCATCTATAGGCATATATGACAGCGAGTTGCAATTCATAAGATAATTTAGCGATGTCTACGACGGGCTACGCCTACGCGGGCAATCCTGAATTTGAAACTCAGGTAACAAATCAAAAATTTATCTTTATTTTTGGATTGAAGAAGAATTCAGGACTCAGAATCAAACCGCTACGCAAAGTCATTAGCTATTAGTCATTAATCATTAGTCATTAGTCATTAGTTATTCGTAACGGACAAATGACAACGGACAAATGACAAATGACTAATTAACCAAAGTCGTTATAGTTGAATAAGCCTACAGATTCAGATAAATCACCTTTTGTAATCACCTCGCCAACGGTTCAGCAGCCAATGTCGCCAAATTCATCAAATCAGTCACAACAGTCAGAACAAGTTGAAAAAATCTATTTACCGCGTACCAGCGAATCGGAGAACTTAAAAAAGATTCGCCACACTGCTTCCCATGTTATGGCAATGGCGGTACAAAAGCTGTTTCCCAAGGCGCAAGTTACAATCGGCCCTTGGATAGAAAACGGTTTTTACTACGACTTCGACAGTCCAGAACCATTTAGCGAAAACGATCTCAAAGCCATCAAGAAAGAGATGGCGAAGATTATCAATCGCAAATTGCCAGTAATTCGGGAAGAAGTCAGCCGCGAAGAAGCCGAACGCCGGATTCAAGGAATTAATGAACCTTACAAGCTAGAAATCCTGGGAGATATCAAAGAGGAACCAATCACAATTTACCATCTGGGGAATGAATGGTGGGATTTGTGCGCAGGGCCTCATCTGGAAAATACTAGTGAATTAAACCCGAAAGCAGTTGAACTAGAAAGCGTTGCTGGTGCTTATTGGCGTGGGGATGAAACTAAAGCCCAATTACAACGCATCTACGCCACCGCTTGGGAAAGTCCAGAACAACTCGCTGAATATAAGCGACGCAAAGAAGAAGCGCTACGGCGAGATCACCGGAAACTGGGTAAGGAACTGGGATTATTTATATTTTCCGATCTAGTAGGGCCGGGTTTACCTTTGTGGACACCCAAAGGCACTTTGTTGCGGAGTACTTTAGAAGATTTCCTCAAGCAAGAACAGGTAAAACGGGGTTACTTATCTGTAGTAACACCCCACATTGCCAGAGTAGATTTATTTAAAACTTCTGGACATTGGCAGAAGTATAAAGAAGATATGTTCCCCTTAATGGCAGACGATCAGGAAGCTGCTGCACAGGAACAGGGCTTCGTGATGAAGCCGATGAATTGCCCCTTCCATATCCAAATATATAAGAGTGAGTTGCGCTCTTATCGGGAACTACCGATGCGACTGGCGGAATTTGGTACTGTTTACCGCTACGAACAATCAGGGGAATTGGGCGGTTTAACACGGGTGCGCGGCTTTACTGTAGATGATTCTCACCTGTTCGTTACCCCAGAACAACTCGATAGCGAATTCCTTAGTGTGGTGGATTTGATTTTGTCGGTGTTCAATAAGCTGCAACTGAAGAACTTTAAAGCTAGACTCAGTTTCCGCGATCCTGCTAGCGATAAGTACATCGGTAATGATGAAGTTTGGGACAAAGCCGAAGGTGCAATTCGCCGTGCAGTTGAAACCTTGGGAATGGAACACTTTGAAGGGATTGGAGAAGCGGCATTCTATGGGCCAAAACTTGACTTTATCTTTAGTGATGCCCTAGATCGGGAGTGGCAATTAGGAACTGTGCAGGTAGATTACAATTTGCCTGAACGCTTTGAGTTGGAATACGTCGCTGAAGATGGGGTTCGCAAACGTCCAGTAATGATTCACCGTGCGCCTTTTGGTTCGCTAGAACGGCTAATTGGGATCTTGATTGAAGAATATGCAGGTGATTTCCCTTTGTGGTTAGCGCCAGTGCAAGCTAGATTACTGCCAGTGGGTGATACACAGTTAGACTTTGCGAAAGATGTGGTGGCGAAGATGCGTGCATTAGGCATCCGTGCAGAAGTTGATACCAGTGGCGATCGCTTGGGTAAACAAATTCGCAATGCAGAGAAAGAAAAAATACCCGTGATGGCTGTGGTGGGAGCTAAGGAAGTGGAAACTAACACCTTAAGTATCCGTACCCGCGCCTCTGGAGAATTGGGAGTTATAGCTGTAGATGAGGTGGTAGATAAGATGAAAGATGCGATCGCTAAGTTCGAGAATTTCTAAAATCTAACCTTGATAATTTCTAAAATTTAACCGCAAGCGCACACCAATATATAATTAGTGTGCGTTTTGTCTAGCTGGCAGGTTTTGGGAAGGTGCGATCGGAACGTATTTAATTATTAAAGGCTCATTAATGGAGTTCAAAGACTCGTTAACGGAGATCAAAGGTGGATTCATCCAGTTCAAATACTCATTTTAATTTTAACTTTTCATGAGATTTGGAAGAGCATAAAGTATCACAGACAACAAAAGTTTTCTCAATCACCGCACTCAAGAAAACTTTTCAAGTTATTTAAGACTGATAGGATTGATTTAAAGACTTGTGGAATCTGCTCTTCGTAAACAGACTGGACTTGCATAAATTAATGTCAATAATTTTTGACTAACATTATGAACCGCTTTACCTCTATATTGCTGGCTGGCTTGATAGCATCTGCATCAGCTTTGGCTATTTCTCCAAAAGCTGAGGCTAATACACCAGCATCTTATCTTGCTGAGTTTGATAGCTACGGCTATGAACACAACAACGATGCTAACTACGAACGTCATAGTCGTCACTACAGAAATGGTGATTATGACCGCCACAATGACCTTCGCAACATTCGTGACGATCGCCGCTATGACCGCGACAATAACCGCCGCCATGACCGCGACAATAACCGCCGCTATGAGCGCGAAAATAATCGCCGCTATGAGCGCGAAAATAATCGCCGTTATGAGCGTGAAAATCATCGCCGTTATGAGCGCGAAAATAACCGCCGATATGAGCGCGAAAATAACCGCCGATATGACCGCGATAATGACCTTCGCAACATTGATAATAACCGTCGCTATGAGCGCGATCGCGGCTGGGAACGTAGAATCATTGTGCCTACGTATTAAGCTTAGTTCCAAGTGAACTGAGCATTTATTCTACTTGGCAGTAGGACAAACACAATCTCTTTATTCCAGTCATATCATGTCCGCTTGATTGCTTATTAAACCCAAAGAACCCCACCCCGCTAAACCTGCGCTTTATCTCCCCTCCCCGCAGGCGGGGAGGGGTTGGGGGTGGGGTGCAATGACTGTGGGAATCATAACTAACTATGCGGACATAATATCATTCTAATATCTGACTTTTCACTCTTATCTAGAAAACCTCGCTTCTATTCCCTAGTAAGGAAACTTGCTCAGGGATTAGGTTTAGCGTTAGCTTTTCTACATGATGTGAAAGGTCAGATTTTTATTAAATTAAGAATTTACCCTTAGTGCTAGACTCATTAATGGAGCTAAAAGGCTCATTAATGGAGTTCAAAAGCTCATTAATGGAGCTAAAAGGCTCATTAATGGAGTTCAAAGACTCATTAATGGAGCTAAAAAGCTCTTTAATGGAGTTCAAAGGCTCTTTAATGGAGTTCAAAGGCTCTTTAATGGAGCTAAAAGGCTCATTAATGGAGTTCAAAGGCTCTTTAATGGAGCTAAAAGGCTCATTAATGGAGCTAAAAGGCTCATTAATAGAGCTAAAAGACTCATTTTAATAAAATCAAAAATTTCCCCTCAGCCTATAAGTCTCTTTCTTAATTACGAATTACGTTAGCGTAGCAGCGTGTAGCCCATTACCAATTACGAATTAATCTCACGCCCTTGGTCGCAACAATTGCACAAAGGTATCACTCACAGTATGGTCTTTGGTATCGGCGGCGTATTGAACTAATTTTTCCTTCAGTTCTTTCGCTGCATCTAACGGTAGTAGTGTTGCTAGTAAAAAGTAGACACCACGAAAACGGGGGTCGTCCATGTGGTCAAGGAGACGGTTTTTAGCTTCCTCACTCTCGCCGAGAAAGTTCTGCACCAAAAAGAAATCCATAATCTTGTCGTGGCGGAAGTACCATTCTCTCTTGGCTTCGCCTTTTTCGTCTTTCCACTGACGGCTGACAACCATTTTATATTTATCGTCTGACAATGACTGTAATACCTGGTAAAATTCATCCGCAGGTAAGGCTTGCTCATCCTTCAGCCGCATTTGATAGACAGCATCGGAGAATTTTTTCAGGGGAAATTCCTGGTTCCACTCTTGCAAATATTCTGCTGCCATCAAATTATATTGATGTTGTTGTAAGTGAAACAAATCGGGGTATTCGCCTTGGGATAGCATCAGGGCTACCACAGTTAAATCCATTGGATTAGAGAGAACCTTCTCAATCGCGGTTAATTCCTGTGGTGATTGCTGATTACTGAGGGCTTTGGTTAAAAAACTAGCAGTGGCTTGCTCATAATTAGTACCTTGAACTTTGGCATTTTTAGGCAGTCGTGGCTGACGGGAAATCAGAAATTGCTGAATTTGTGGTTCTTCAAGGGGGAGCAATTTATATATTTTGGCTGTTGAGGGTGGTGTCCACTCAAGCGCCTGGGTGGTCATGATGATGTTACCCCGAAAATAGCTTTCCGCAAACTGACAGATTTTTGCCCTAGTATCGGCGGTAACTTCATTGAGTCCGTCAATGCAGATATCTAATGCACCACTGTAAATTAAATTCTTGAGAAAATCAGCATCTTGTGCTTGTCCGTGCAGCTTGGCTTGAATTGCCTCAATTACCCCTTTGTCACACTTGTGTGCAGGTAGATAAACCACAAGCCGCCCAGAAGTTTTTACCAAATAGCGCAGAAACATTGACTTACCCAAGCCAGAATCACCTTCCAAGATGACTTGTCCTTTGATGCTAGGTAGCACTTGGGTAATTGGTACGGGTTCGTCTACACCGGGAACTTTCACTTTAGAGTTTGGGAAGTAAGCTTCGGGGTTAAAATTATCTAACCCGGCATCAGCTAGTAGAGAAGGCTTGAAGGGTTCAAATAACTTTTCCCGGAAAAAGGGAACCCAGGTGAGAATTAAGCCGACGTAGCCGACACCGAGAATGCGCCTCACCCAAGGATTCCAGAAGAAGATGGCTTGAACTTGGGGAAACTTGGGGTAAGCAAAGATGAGGGCTAGCCAAAAGGCAGCATGAATCAAAATAGTAGTTCTGGCGTTGAACAACCACTGCCAAGTTTTGAGGTTAACTATGACTGATTGCAGCGAATCAGCTTCGTTGAAGCCGGCTTTTTTGAGGTTATTGTAGTGAGTTTCTAAAATACCAATATCTTGTGGTCGCCAAGAGACTTTTCTGGCAACTAAAGCAATTTGCTTGGCTAAATCTTCGTGTAATCGTGCAAAATCTCGACTGGGTTCCCAGACTTGGGCAAAGATTTTGAGAGTTTTATCACCGCGATCGTGGCTCAATGAAGTAGGAATCGTTTTAGTCTCAGGAAAACCCAGCCATGTGAGCATTGTTTTGACTTCATCAGTGCCATCACCCAATAAATATGTCAAAAATCGCCACTGTGCAAATTCTGATTGACCTGCGTAATAAATGCTATCCAGAATTACAACAATATTATTCAGGTTGAGTTGTTCTATCTTTCTCAATGCCGATGCTGCACGGGAACGAACACTTGAGTCAACGGTTTTATCCTTGAGGAAGTCGAGGATGTCTTTGACGTAGGGTTTGGCTGCCTCTCCCAGATTTCCCAATGCCGAAGCTGCAAGGGAACGAGCACTTGAGTCAACAGTTTTATCCTTAAGAATATGAGCGATGTCTTTGACATAAGGTTTGGCTACCTCCCCCAGATTTATTAATGCCGATGCTGCACTGGAACGAACACTTGAGTTAACGGTTTTATCCTTAAGGAAGTCGAGGATGTCTTTGACGTAGGGTTTGGCTGCCTCTCCCAGATTTCCCAATGCCGATGCTGCACTGGAACGAACAAAAAAGTCAACGGTTTTATCCTTGAGGATGTCAGCGATGTCTTTGACGTAGGGTTTGGC
>NZ_JAVRCL010000030.1:66609-91967 GCF_034530775.1 Nostoc sp. DedSLP04
TCTTTGACGTAGGGTTTGGCTGCCTCTCCCAGATTTCCCAATGCCGATGCTGCACCGGAACGAACAATTGAGTCAACGGTTTTATCCTTGAGGAAGTCGAGGATGTCTTTGACATAGGGTTTGGCAGCCTCCCCCAAATTCGCCAATGCCTCTGCTGCACCGGAACGATCATAGGGGTTAACGGTTTTATCCTTGAGGATGTCGAGGATGTCTTTGACGTAGGGTTTGGCAGCCTCCCCCAGATTTCCCAATGCCGATGCTGCACCGGAACGAACACTTGAGTCAACGGTTTTATCCTTGAGGATGTCAGCGATGTCTTTGACGTAGGGTTTGGCTGCCTCTCCCAGATTTCCCAATGCCGATGCTGCACCGGAACGAACAATTGAGTCAACGGTTTTATCCTTGAGGAAGTCGAGGATGTCTTTGACATAGGGTTTGGCTGCCTCTCTCAGATTTCCCAATGCCGATGCTGCACCGGAACGAACAATTGAGTCAACGGTTTTATCCTTGAGGAAGTCGAGGATGTCTTTGACGTAGGGTTTGGCTGCCTCCCCCAGATTTGCCAATGCCGATGCTGCATCAGAACGAACATTTGAGTCAACGGATTTATCCTTGAGGATGTCAGCAATGTCTTTGACGTAGGGTTTGGCTGCCTCTCCCAGATTTCCCAATGCCTGTGCTGCATCTCTACGAACATTTGAGTCAACGGTTTTATCCTTGAGGATTTTGGCAGCTTTCTGAGCAATATCTTCCGGTTTCTTTCCCAAAGATTTTAAATCTTTTAGATCATATTCAACTAATTTGTTGAATGCATACCCCTTTACTCCGTTATGTCCATCATCAAGGGCAGCAACAATACCGTTAATCTGCCACGCTTCTGGCTTGGGCTTAGGCTGTTCTTTAGCACTTACCCAAGGTAGGGCGAGGAGGAGAGTCAACAGCAGGATAAAGGGAAAAATGAAAAAAGGCGACGATCGCTTTTTAATTATGTGCAAATACATTTGTATAATTCGTAATTCGTAATTCGTAATTCGTAATTTTTTTAGATATAAAGGCTCTTTCTGCCCTTGTTTTGGTAGGGAAAGAGAAGGGAGTTAGGTTTTTTACTAGTAAATCAGGAACCGCTACAGTTATCTTTTTATCGTCTGATAACTCAACCTAGCTAGAAATGGAATATTAATGTAATTATTACAGGAATTTAAAAAGAAGCGTTGCTGAATTAAGGGATGATTCTTGTGGGGTGGGCATCCTGCCCGCCCTTAAATACAAGGGACGGGCAAGATGCCCATCCCACAAAAATAGTAAAATCATGCCGCAAATATGCAACGACCATCATAGACATCGCCTACTCAAACCACTGCACGAGATAATAACAATACCTCGTTTGATTGTTAGCGATCGCTAATGTCTTTTGATAACCTCTGCAAACTCCTGTCCGAAAAACATCCTGCTACCTTTGCCAGTTGGGTATTAGGTACACCGCAAACTTCCGTCACAGTACTCAAAACCGAATTGAGTATCGAACCAATTCGCGCTGATTATGTCACTTTTTTACAATTACAAGGACGCATTCTCCACCTGGAATTTCAAACCAAACTAGAATCTACGCCACCCCTACCCTTGCGGATGCTAGATTATTGGGTACGCTTGTATCGTTTGTATCGTCTACCAATAACGCAAGTTGTCGTATTATTGCTTCCCCCTGCACCAGGAACAGTAATTGAAACTGTCTTCTGTGTCGAAACTACCCGTCATGAATATCGCGTGATTCGCTTATGGGAAGAAAATCCCGAACCATTCCTCAACGATCCTGCTTTGTTACCGTTAGCACCACTGACAGCAACCACGCAACCCCAAACATTATTGCAACAAGTTGTGAGCAAAGTTAATCAACTTGAGCCAAGACAACGACCAGAAATTTCCGCTTATACCCAAATCTTAGCGGGGTTAAAATACAATCAAGACTTGATTCGACAATTATTTCGGGAGGGTATGATGCGCGAGTCAGTAATTTATCAAGAAATTCTCGCTGAAGGCGAACAACGCGGCGAACAACGCGGCGAACAACGAGGACGGGAAGAAGGACGAAAAGCAGAAGGGCAATTGCTCATTCTCCGTCAACTTACTCGACGGGTGGGAGAATTACCCCAAGAGGTGCTAGACCGGATTGAAACTCTCTCTTTAGAACAATTAGAAAATCTCGGTGAAGCATTATTGGATTTTCAGGCGATCGCGGATTTAGAAGCCTGGTTTGATACATTAGAGTTCAATTAACTTGAAGCCCCAAGGTTTGAGAGCCGCTAAAGCTATTTCTTCACTTACACCTTCATAAGCCTCCCATTCCAATGGGTGTTCTTTTGGATGTCCGTCGCCGACATTACCCGCAACTTTAATTATTGGACAGTTGGCAATGCGATCGCGCTCTAGCCCTTTTGGAACTACTAATTGGATTTTGTGCCCGATAAACTTCGCTGTACTATCATTAGCTACAGATTCACGGATTAAACAAATATCACCAGCAGTCCCCCAAGTCGTTTGGTAGATGTGGAGGAATGATATATAAGTTGCAGGTTTGATCGCTCTTTTTATAACGTGCATTATCTGTAATCCTTACACTATGAGTCAAAAATCATAAATCCTATAAGTATTTTCTATCACGTTCGTAGGGAAGAATGTTCTTAACTCACATTTTCCACCTAGCCCAGGCGATTAAAAACCGCCTGGTGGAAGATGTAAAGCTCAAAAGACGATAATTGCCCACATACTAACTCCCAAAGCGATCGCTGCTAGGTGTTGCAGTATGAGCGATCGCACTGGTTGCTTGGCAATTTTTTGTGTTAATACCATAGTCATTAACACGGAGAAAATTATCGTTGCACCTTGCAAAAAGGCAATCACAGCAGGGTGAGCAACTAATATTGGCAATTGTTCGCCACTCAAACCAAGTGTCGCAAAGGTTACGGGTAAAATCCGTCCGCCTTCGCCCAAGCCCAAACGCAGATAGTGAGCTAAGTTTCCCCCTAAAACTAATGGGAGATAGCTATATGCAAGCTCTACAAATTTTCGAGGCTTACGGTTAGCGTTGAACAGTTGGAACAAGCTATAAGCGCCAATGGTAAAAGCTGCTGGAATAATTAACACTAGCAGCGATAATCCCAAGTGCTGCCAAAAATCAGTTAAATCCAGTTGTAAGCCTAACCAAGATTGCAATTCTGGCAAGCGATGTAAATATATACCACCCAACAGCAATAACAATAATGCTACTTCATAAGTACGGGGTACATGAGTTGTCCACAATTCAATTCCAGGGGGACGCAAGTTGAACTCAACGGAGCGATGGGGACAAGCTTTCAGGCAAGTCATGCACAGTACGCAATCTCGGTTATCTTCTAATTGGGCTGGATGTGAGTATAAAGGACATCCATTCGTTTCCATACCTTCGCCCTTTTGCGGCCCGCCTTTATAACACTGATAAGTGGTGCAACTGGCAGAACATATCCCTTGCTGTGCCCGGAGTTCCGTCATTGAGAGTTTGGCAAATAAACCATTCATCCCGCCGATGGGACAGAGATAGCGACACCAAAACCGCCGCTCAAAAATAGCCGAGAAAATCATTGCCCCAGCAGTAATTAATAGCAGCAAACAAGCGCTGAGGTAAGCTGTATTTTCTAAATGCCAGAGTTCTTCCCATAAGAAAATTAGGGTAAATAAACCAAAGAGGAACCATCCGCCCCATTTTTCAGCTTGTTCTCTCGGCCAGCGCTTGAGTTTTCGAGGCCACAGCCATAAAGAGAGCTTTTGGGTGATTTCTCCATAAATCATGAAGGGACAAACAGAACACCAAATACGACCCAAAAAGGGAAAGAGAAACAAGAAGAAAGGCCACCACCAAGCCCAAAATAGATTTAAGACGAAATTGCGATCGCGGGTTTGCGGCCCAATAAATAATATTGCCACAATAATCGCAAAAGCCGTTGCAGTAAAACCATAATTAATGCGATCGGGCCACCAGTCACTACGTAAAAATCGCCGCAAATTAGGATAGGCATTTAACAGATTTACCCGAAATCGTTTTTTCTTAGTTTCGGCTTGCCAGAAAATTTCTTCTGTTAATTCATTTGCACCCTCAGCTTGGGCAATCGCTCTTTCTACCAGATTTTTCAATTCCCTGAGATTGCCAGGAAAATCATAAGACTGGAGGCGACGCAAAGCTTCTGGGGTAATGTGCGGTTTAGAAATCCCTCTAGAGCGTGTATAAAGACTGGTATAATATTCGACCTGTGTCTGAATATCAGCTTTCCGCACCCGTAGCGGTGGCACTTTAATAATGTGACCAACAAAACGTTCAACTGTCGGCTGAGTTTTTTCTGAAACAATCAGAATTCTGGCTTGACTGGGACGAGGTTCGGGTGTTGAATCTCCAGAACGACTGACGGGGGTATATTTACCAGTTTTGAGCAGCTCCGTCACCGCAGGTAATAATTCTTCGGGCAATTCTTGGATATTGTTGAGAACTAGAGTACCTTCTCCCAACCATTCCAACAACCCTGGTTTGCCGCCAGCACGACCAAATAAATCTGCACCGCTAGTTTGGAGAATACCACAATTTACTTTAATAATTGGTTCTCGCCGTTTGGGAGAACCAAAGTGGATGAGAGCTGCTATATTGTCTTTTTCTAACCCTGGTTCTCCGAAAATATCTACTGATTTGCGATCGGCAGCTGCTTCTCGAATTTGCTCCCGCAACCGCACAGCATAGCGACTTGTACCGACAATTCCGCGTTGTGCTTTGGTGACTAGATATGGACGCAAGGCAATAGAACGTTCTTGTTCATAGCCAAGTGCAGATGTTACCTGAGCTAATTCTTGAGCCAATTGACGCGAAAAAGCCTGAGTAATTTCGGGGTATTGAGTGACTAATTCCCGAAATTTAGCAGCAGGTACAACCCACAAGTGACATTCGGTTACTGTCGTAATTGTGAATGGAGTTGATTCATCCAACAGCAATTCTTTGAGTTCAATCACTGCACCGGGGAGAAATCCACAAGCTAAAGCTGGGTTGTTTTGATTGGTGGTATTGCTTTCGAGTTGACCTTCTACAAGAATATAAAGGGCTTCTGGAGAATTGCCTTCACTAACTAAGTCAGTTTCGGCACTTACTACTTGTTCTTCAATTACTTGAGCGATCGCATTTAATACTTCAGGCGAGAGAATTCCTAAACTTGTCCGTTCTTGTAGCCATGTAACCGTTTCTGGAGATGTCATATTTAGTTCTCCCTGTAGGCTGCTGTATAACAAGAATTATCCCTGAAAGAGTATGTCAAAACATCTATATTCAGTTGTTGTGTATTAATACACAATGTGCAATAGACTTATTGTCTAATATTATGTCCGGGTAATTTAGTTATGATTTCCATAATCATTGCACCCCACCCCCAGCCCCTCTTTGCAGGCGGGGCTACGAACTGACTTTAACTCGTCCCAATTTCGGGTCATTTACTTCCAAGACAGATGCTGCTTCGCCCCATGTAGAGGCTTCATTTAGTTTAAATTTTGCACCATGTTTTCGAGGACGACCCGAACCTTTATAAGCTGGTGGTGCACCCCATAAACACAGATTTGAACGCAACCGTACTCTTATTATCTGTGGCAATCTCAGATGTTTTCAGGATAAACGGGGCACAACCATATTCACTGTCCCAAACAGAAATCGGTCTAGAAGGCATTAGCTCGCATACTTTTTTCAGTTGTCCAACTGCTTTCTCAATCGGACTGTCTCAACTGGTGATTCGCTCATGCCTCAAAGGTAGTGCCCAACTTCCAGAATCTTCTGGAATCCAAGCTATCGTACTGTATCCCTGTCCAATCGTAATTGGTTTATTTCCTGCGATCGCATCCAACCATCAAAAAAAAACCCGTGCTACGCGGGGGTGCTACGGGGTCAAATTGCTGAAAGTATTGATAGAGGCTGCTTTTAGCTTACAACTATTGGCGGTGACACCCGGTGGTCGCCCGTTGTCTCTTTGTCCACTTTTTTACAAAATCCCACTACTACCCCCTACATTTGTTATATTTGGGACAGCATTTCAAATTAAACCTTCCTGTAGTACTGACTACTCTTCTTCCTCCGTTGCTAGGAACATTTACCCGTTGATCGCTACCGTTAGCTATATCAACTTTTATAGTAACTGTATAAGGACAGCGATTAGTTAGAACAGCTCCATTATCAACATAATCTGCTTGAACACATGGTGGCAATGGGACTCGATCGGCTACTGAACAATTATCAGCTAAAGCAGGTAATGCGCTAAATGTCAAAAAGAAAAATACTAAAGGTGTTGAGAAACGTTTTGAAAAATTCATAACATCTTTCTCTATTCTAGAACTTACGCGTTGACAAATTTTTGATTGTGTGGGAGTTATCACAGCAGACATAAATCACCTTAATAAAGTCGGGGTTTTGTATTAGCGAGGACATAAGCCTTGCTTCTACTTCTTATATCGGGGTAATGAAATCAATTTATGCACACTGCGGAAAATGAACGTGGATTGTAGATAGAGTCAAGCATTTTGCCGTCGCAGTACAATTGATCCGCAAATACAGACAATGTTTCCACGCGATCAAGTGTCAAATCGTTGTAGGCTGTGGATCGCAGGGTCTACAGTCTAGCGATGAAAATAAATCGGCACGGACGCGCCAAAGTTCTAACGCAGTCAGAGATACAGCTAATCTTCAGTCATGGCTTTGACATGATATAACGCCTTCTCGATTGCGTTTCTCAGCTATTTGTCTTTTTAGTAAACGATATATCCCTTGTCCAAGTAGACTCTACTTCAGTCCACTAAACAACGAATGGGCAAACAAAGCGGCTTGAGTGCGATCGCGTAAACTCAAGCGACTGAGAATATTAGTAACATAATTTTTAACAGTGTTTTCTGAAAGAAACAGCGATTCGGCAATTTCTCGGTTATTGGCTCCACAAGCAATTAACCGCAATACATCTAATTCTCTGGCTGTGAGTTGCGCTAATTCTGGAGGAGTTTGCACAGACTGGACAGGTGCAGTAATCGGCGTGAGTGCTTTCTCAAACAATCCCGGGCCGAGTAGGGTTTGTCCCTTGTAGACGGATCGAATTGCCAACATTAATTCATCTGGTTCGGTGTCTTTGAGCAAATAGCCCTTTGCACCCAGCCGCATCGCCTGGAAAACATACTCATCATCATCGAAGGTGGTGAGGACGAGAACCTTAATTTCAGGATATTGTTGAGCGATCGCTTTTGTGGTGGCAACTCCATCCATTACAGGCATTCGGATATCCATTAGTACAATATCGGGTTTCAATGCGGCCATCTGTTCGAGTGCCCGTTGTCCATTCTCCGCCTCACCAATTACCTGCATCTCTGCATTCGACTCAAGCATACTCTTAAGTCCCTGGCGAATAAGATGCTGATCGTCAACTAATAAAATCCGAATCATAAGCTAAAACACCAACAGCTTTGAGAGTGGTAAAGAAACAGAAATACAGCAACCTGTTCCTAGTTGACTGTGGAGATTTAACTGACCGCCCAGTGCAATCGACCGTTCTCGCATCCCTTGTAATCCAAACCCGGTTGTATTTTGAGTGGGGTTAAAACCTTTTCCATTGTCTTCGATTGACAGATGAATCATCCCAGCGTGAGCCAGAAGTTTAACGGTGACACTTGTTGCCTCAGCGTGTTTGCAAATATTTGTCAGCGATTCTTGCACAATGCGGAATAAAGCCGTGTTTACTTCTGTTGGTAGGGTGTGCGGGAGATCGATTTTACAGGATGGTTCAATACTTGTGGTTTGCTGAAAATCTATCAGCAGTTTTTCAATCGCTGATTTGAGAGATTGCCCTTGCAAAGGATTTGAACGCAAAACCGAAAGCGATCGCCGAATTTCTAAGAGTGCTTCAGCACCCAATTCTTTTGCCTGTTTGAGAAATGTTAATGCTTTGTCATTATTTGATTGCCAAAACAACAGAGTGTTATTAATCTGAATGGTTTGGGCAGCGAGAGTGTGTCCTAAGCCATCATGAATTTCGCGGGCAATTCGGTTGCGTTCCTGCAACGTTGCCTGATCTTCAATCCGCAGGGCATACTGGCACAGTTGTTGATTGATGATTTCTAATTGCTGATGGGCAATTTCTAACTGCTCTCGACTTTGGCGCTCTGCAAGCAAAGCGTTAATTAACAATAAAGCGAATACTAACGTTAAGCTAAACAATAATATATTACTTAATCGCCAATCCCAAGACATGAGGATCAGCTTATCTGGCAGAAAATTCTCAGGTACAATCGGTTTTGATAAAAGTAGTGTTCCATAAGTAAGCAGAGATAAAATTAAGACGACCAACTGTCCCGATCGCTTAAATATGAGACAACTCCGCATCACCAATACCAGACACAGCAGGAAAACGGAGCGAGTCGATAAAGTATGTTGAGTGGCTGGTAGCAAAATTAAACCGAATTCCAGGACTGTATAAATTAATTTGCTTTCCAGCTTCACCATTGGTAGTCTCAAACCCATCAAGCTGAAAGTTGCGATCGCCAGAACTCCTAGCGGCAAAGACCAGGACAACTGAAACGGCAGCAGCACTTCCATGAACACTGCCGTGGCTAATAACAGCCACTCTAGGTAAAGCAACAGACGAAAAGATGGGTAGGTCAAGCTAACCATAGAATTCCAACTCAATGGTCTTTGTAACAAAACCATAGGTATTTTCACTATTTTAGAAGGAAATATTGAACTGGGGACTGGGGATTAGGGACTAGGGACTGGGGATTGGGAAGATTTGAATCGGAATTCAGACCCCAACCAAATCTTACTCATAATTTCTTCCCCAGTACCCAGTACCCAGTCCCTAGCACCTAGTACCCATTCTTCTATATAACGAATCTGTCTCTACTATCGATAGAGCCGTTCCGACTAATTAATTATTTCTAAATTAGGAAAAAAGTCACAATAATTTGAGTACTTTTTTACTGGTCAAGTTAGGAATTCTAGCTCATGTGCAAACTCGTGCCAACTTTTAAGATTAGCTGGTGTAAGTAAATCAGCAACTTTTCAAACATCTTCTAAACAGTCATAAACGGAAATTGAGTCAGAACAGTTCTATTACACACAACAAAAACCAGAGAAGTAAATGATTAAAAAACAGATAATTTTACCAACCCTGCTACTTGCAACTATCCTCATTGGAGGAATGACAGGTTGCACCAGTTCTAAATCTCCAGATGTGTCTCAAGGGAATGATTCTGGCACAAAGGTATCTGATACTTCTACGACAAACTCTGCGGCAGCGAATACGCCAGAACGCGCTCACAAACGCGAAGAAATTCGCAAGCAAGTTGAGGCCGTTCTGACCCCAGATCAGGTAAAGGAATTGTCAACGAAATTACAAAAAGGTGAAAAAATGCGTAAAGCAGTGTTCAGCCTAAATCTTACTGCTGAACAAAAGACTAAAATTCAGGATATTTTTAAGACTGCCTATCCCCACCGTAAAGGAAAATCTCAAGATAATTCGTAATTTGTCATTGGTCATTGGTCACTTGTACTGAGCGTAGTCGAAGTATTTGTCATTTGTCACTCGTAATTATGATTGCATAATGGTTCTATACTTTCCAAATCAATCGTTATTCTCTACCGTTTTGTACAGTTTTATCAAAACAGAATTCAGGAGTAATCTGTGAGAATTTAGAAGAAATTATCTGCGACTATAAGACTCATATTTGATTTTTGAAAAAAACTTAGTACACCTTTATTCCTTCTTCCCAGTCCCCATTACCCCTTATCCCCAGAGGGGGCCCCACCATCCCCAGTCCCCCAGTCCCTAGTCCCTACGATTAATTCAGAAATCAAATCAGATTGCTATATGAGTTTCAGTCCTTTATGGATTACATTCTGAATTCTGTATTATTCTTCAAAAAATAAAGTATGTTTAAACAAAAATTGCTCGTCAAGATAGAACTGGCTGTTATAGCCACAATCTTTGTAGGAACTAGTCTCTACACTTCAAAAGCTCTAGGTAAACCACAACCTAGCTCTCAAAAACTGGTGGATGAGGTGTGGCAAATCTTAGATAAAAACTATGTTGATGTCAGCTTTAATCATCAAGATTGGCAAGCAATTCGTCAGCAGTATATTAGCCGTTCCTATAGTTCTAAGAAAGAGGCTTATGGAGCAATTGAAGAAATGGTGGCGAAATTAGGCGATCGCTACACCGAATTTTTTGACCCGCAAGAATTTAAAGCCTTAAATAACGATATTTCTGGCAACCTCAGTGGCGTAGGGCTGGAACTGGCACAGAATGAAAAAACTAAAGCTTTAACCGTTGTCGCCCCAATTCAAGGAACCCCTGCATTTAAAGCGGGTATTTTGCCGGATGATGTAATTGTCCAAATTAACGGTCAAAAAACTCAGGGGATGAAAATTGACGATGCCGTGAAGCGGATTCTCGGCCCAGTGGGAACCAAGGTAGTACTCATGATTCAACGGGGCAATCAATCGCAAACTTTCAAACTTACCCGCGCCAATATTGCTATCCATCCTGTAACTTACAACACGCAAACAACAACAGTGGGTAAGATTGGTTACATCCGTTTACCAGAGTTTACGCAAACTGCTCCCGTAGAGATGCATCGGGCAATTCAAGCATTAGAAAAACAACAGGTACAGGGCTACGTTTTAGATTTGCGTTCTGATCCAGGTGGACTGCTGGATGCGAGTTTGCAAATTGCTAGTATGTGGTTGAAGCAAGGAGCGATCGTGTCTTTGGTAAATCGAGACCAAGTGAAAGAAAGCTACGATGCATCGGGACATCCTCTCACCGACAAACCCTTAGTGATACTGGTTGATAAGGGATCTGCTAGCGCCAGCGAAATTCTATCGGGAGCGCTACAAGACGACAATCGCGCCACCTTAGTAGGAACTCGCACCTTCGGTAAAGGTTTAGTTCAAGCTGTAGAGCCACTAGAAGATGGTTCGGGGCTGAAACTAACGATCGCTAAATACTACACACCGAAAGGTCGAGATATCAATCATGTCGGCATTGCCCCAGATATTAACGTGGCATTAACCGAGGCACAACAGAAAGCATTAGTGCAAAACCGAACCTTGGGAACATTAGCCGATCCTCAGTATGCTAGCGCTGTTGCTGACCTAAGCAAATTAATTCAGTCTGGGGCTAATCATGTGAGTTTGCAGCGTGGGAAATGAAGCCGGCATGGTAAGTGGTCACTGAGCGTAGTCGAAGTGACCACCTACCTACTTGCAGACTCGCTAACGCTGCGCTATCTGCCTCCTGCCTTCCTTAACAAGCTAGGAACTGTATCTTTTTATCATGTCAACTCGCAAAGCCCAACGACTTCAAATTTGCGAACCAGTCCCAGGTTTGCAAATCCTGGTTAAACTCAGCAACACTCCTTTAGTGCGGACAATCATAGCTATTGTTACCCACCATCAGCTAGCGATCGTTGGGCTTGTATTTGTTGCCACCTTGATTTTTGCTATGCGGGAAAACGCCCCTTGGCTAACAGTACCTAAACAGGTAGCGATTGAATTTTTTTCTGCTGTATCCCAGTCCCTAGCTGCTTTATTGGGTGTGTTAATTGTTTTCCTTACTTTTACTAGTCAGTTGATCGCTCAAAGGAGATATGAGGATTACTATACACTTCAGATTCAGATTGACCAACTGATTCGTCTAACTCAGTCTCTTCCCCCCGAACTCAGTAATTTAGATCAAACTCTGATCGCTCTGATTAACTATTTAGTTCCCTTACATTTAAAGGATTTCCCAATTTGGTCAACTAGCTCTCAGGTCTTACCTTGGGACAAGCTTTTAGATGATTTCAAGAATGAACATCAATTGACGCAAGTGCAGCAACAATGCTCCTTAGCTACCCATCTGCACCAACAACAAATTTTACTTGTCATCAATAATATGGAAGAAATCCTAGAGAGATTTTCCCGGCTTTACAATCGCATCCTAGAAATGAGTCGGTTCATTCTCGCAATTGTCAAGCTGTCATTTCTTCTAGGAGTTTCGCTGGTATTTTTACTGCTATTTGGCATTATCGATTTGCAAAGGAAATTTCCCGATCTCAGCCTACCTGTAATTGTTTCATTAGCAATTTGGGTATTGATTGCTCTTTTGGAACTAGTACTTGATACCTGGTTCTTTTATAAAAACCTCTATGGTTCATCAAGTCATTATTTACACTTTTTCCCCAATAAAAAATACCCCAATTAATCGGCAGAGGCTAACTCAACATGAGTAACTTAACATCATTCCCAGATACTAAAGCTACTAACGCAAGCAAAGCATCTCAATTTACAACTGATACGGTACGTGTTTATCTTCAAGAAATTGGGCGGATACCTCTGTTAACCCAAGAGCAAGAAGTTTTTTTTGCCCAACAAGTTCAGCAAATGATAAAAATACTTGCTGAATCCGAAAAACTGACTGTTGAATTAAATCGTACCCCCACACTGTCAGAATGGGCTGCTCGGATGCAGTTAAGCGAACAGGAACTACTTCAAAAGCTAAATCAAGGGAAAAAAGCCAAGCAGAAAATGATGGCGTCTAATCTCCGGCTCGTGGTGTCAATTGCCAAGCAATATCAGAGACGGAACTTAGAACTGATGGACTTAATTCAAGAAGGTACTTTGGGTTTGGAAAGAGGGATTGAAAAATTCAATCCGGCTTTAGGATACAGATTTTCAACCTACGTTTACTGGTGGATTCGTCAAGGAATTACCAGAGCGATCGCTCAACAAGGACGCGCAATTAGATTACCGATTCACATTAATGATAAGTTAAACAAAATTAAGCGCGTTCAGCGAGAGTTATCTCAAAAACTTGGTCGCGTTCCTACCACTACGGAAATTGCTCATGCACTTGCTTTGGAGCCTAATCAGATTCGACAATATCTAACTTTGGCTCGTCAAACTATCTCTCTCGATCTTCAAGTTGGTTCAGAGAAAGATGTTAAGTTAGAAGATTTAATCGAAGATTATAGATATTCTCAAAATGGTTATACTACTGAGCAATCTCTCAATCAGGAACTTGAAGACTTATTGTCAAGTTTATCTAGACAACAACAAGAAATATTAAACTTACACTTTGGTTTAATAGATGGAAATGAACTTTCTCTAGAACAGATTGGTCAGCGCATGGGTATTAGTCGGGAACGAGTCAGACAAATAGAAAAACAAGCTCTCCACCTTCTATATCGGCAGCTAAGAAATAATAAGTAAACGCAAGTGAAAAATTATCCCTTAAAATAATGAAATATTTTAAATATGATTACTTAAGACGTATTTAAAAATAGATTTGTTTGATTTATAATAAACAAAATCATCATGATTTGACAAGGCACATCGAGCAAACCGGAAAAAACGAATTATTTAGATGTGCCGCCTCAAATGAAATTGGGATCGGCGGCAGTTGAGGTAGTAAAAGATTTCACGGTTTTTAATATTAATTAAAATGCATTGGAGGTTCTGATGAACCATGAAATTTCTAACGATTTGACTGAAAACAGTATACAACCAGAGCTACCGCGATCGCCAAAAAAGAAAAAGATTACTTTGATAATTTTGGGCGTACTATTACTGGCTGGACTAGGTTTTTTTAGCATCTATGCAGATGCAGCCAAGTCAGACAAAAGTGAAAAATCTGGGCGTAATAAGCAACAAGTTACACCTGTAACTGTGGCAATGGTGACACAAAAAACGGTTCCGATACAATTGCAGGCGATCGGTAATGTGCAAGCGGGTTCTACAGTATCGATTACACCCCAAGCTAGCGGACGGATTATTGGAGTTTATTTCAAGAAAGGTCAAGATGTGAAAAAGGGACAACTTTTGTTTACCCTAGATGACCGATCGCAAGCTGCTGCAATTCAGCAAGCTCAAGGTGTTGTAGCAAAAGACCAAGCCTCGGTACAACAAGCCAGAGATGCGTTAACTAGAGATTTGGGTCAGGTAGACCAAGCGAGAGCCACTTTAGTCAAAGACCAAGCTTTAGTGCGACAAGCCCAGGCGAATTTAGCCAAGGATCAAGCGCAAGCAGAATTTGCTCAGGGACAGAGCGATCGCTATAGTGCATTGTATAAAAAGGGCGCGATTAGTTTAGATCAAGCACAGCAATACCTTTCCAATAGCAAATCGGCTACAGCAACCCTACAAGCAGATCGAGAAGCGATCGCTAATGCTGAAGCAGTTTTGAAAAGCGATCGCGTGGCGCTGACTAATGCTGGTGCAGTTGTCCAAGGCGATCGAGCTGCGATCGCTAATGCTCAAGCCGTTGTCACTTCCGACCAAGGAGCATTAGAAAATACCAAAGTGCAATTATCTTACGCCAAAATTTATGCGCCGATTGATGGTCGCGCTGGCAATATTCTCGTGACTCAGGGGAATGTGGTACAAGCCAACAGCACCACTCCACTTGTTACCATCACCCAAATTCGCCCGATTCAAGTTGCTTTTTCCATTCCTGAAACAAATCTGCCCCAGGTACAAAAGTATATGCAGAATGGCAAACTGAAGGTAGATGTAACGTTCCCCGATAATCCATCTCATTCAATACCAGGTACTTTGACGTTTGTCAATAACACAGTTGATAATACCACGGGGACAATTCAACTAATTGGCGACTTTGATAACACTCAAGGACACTTGTTTCCCGGTCAATTTGTCAACGCAACCCTAACGCTGACTGAACAACCAAATGCAACGGTTGTTCCTTCCCAAGCCGTGCAGAATGGCCCCGATGGGCAATTTGTTTTTGTAGTTAAGCCAGACATGACGGTAGAAAACGTTCCAGTTACAGTTAGCAGCACCATTCAGGGGCTAGATGTGATTCAGAAAGGGCCGCAACCAGGCGATAAAATTGTTACCGATGGTCAAGCGAATCTAGTTTCCGGGAGCAAAGTTCGCGTTAAAACAGCCGGCAATTCCCAAGGCGGCAATGACTCGAATCAGCCAAGAAGAAATCATTCCCGTAACTCTGGTGGAGGTGATTCATGAACCTTTCAGAACCATTTATCCGTCGCCCGATCATGACGACTTTGGTAATGGCGGCGATTTTAATCTTCGGTTTCATGAGTTATCGCTTGCTGCCCATCAGCGATTTACCAAGTGTAGATTATCCCACAATTCAGGTAAGTGCTTCCCGACCGGGAGCCAGCCCCGAAACAATGGCAGCATCGGTTGCCCGTCCTCTAGAAAAGCAATTTTCTAGTATTGCTGGACTCGATTCGCTCAACTCAACTAGCACTCTGGGACAGACTCAAATTACCCTGCAATTTAACCTGAGTCGGAATATTGATGATGCGGCGCAGGATGTGCAAGCGGCGATATCGGGAGCATCGGGGCAAATTGCAAACGATTTACCCAATCCTCCCACCTACAGCAAAGTTAACCCCGCAGACCAACCGATTCTTTACCTTTACCTCGATTCTCCGACTCTGCCGCTTTCCCAGGTAGATAATTATGCCGAGACTTATTTAGCGCAAAAGCTATCTACAATTAATGGGGTGGCACAGGTAGCCGTCTATGGTTCCCAAAAGTATGCGGCTCGAATTCAACTCGATCCGCAGCAATTGGCAGCGCGGCAAATTGGGCTAGATCAGGTGGCGACGGCGATTCAACAAGGTAACGTCAATTTGCCTACTGGTAGTCTTTCAGGAAATCACAAGAATTTTACAGTCCAAACCAACGGACAACTTGAGGATGCGGCTGCTTATCGCCAACTGATTGTCTCTTATAAAGATGGAATGCCCATCTATCTCAATCAACTGGGTCGGATTGTTGACAGTGTAGAAAATGACAATGTGGCAAGCTGGTACAATAATACTCGCGCCATTATTCTCACCATTCAAAGACAGCCCGGAACCAATACGGTGCAGGTCGTAGACACGATTAAGAAATTGCTCCCGGATTTGCGAGAACAGATTCCGGCATCCGTGGAAATTGGTATTCTCTATGATGCGTCTCAATCAATTCGAGATTCAGTAGATGATGTCAGATTTACTTTGATTCTGACGATCGCTCTAGTTATCTTAGTAATTTTCATCTTTTTACGGAACCTCTCGGCGACGGTGATTCCCAGTTTGGCATTACCCGTTTCGCTGATTGGAACCTTCGCGGTGATGTATTTGCTGCACTACTCACTAGATAACCTATCGCTGATGGCGTTGACCCTTTCGGTGGGCTTCGTAGTGGATGATGCGATCGTCATGCTGGAAAATATCGTCCGTCACATGGAAATGGGGGAACGTCCCCTAGAAGCGGCGTTGAATGGGTCGAGAGAAATTGGTTTCACAATTTTATCGATGACTCTTTCTTTGGTTGCAGTCTTCATCCCCATGTTGTTCATGAGTGAAGTGCTAGGACGATTATTTCATGAATTTGCAGTGACGATCGCAGTTGCAATTCTCGTCTCTGGTTTTGTGTCTTTGACTTTGACACCGATGTTGTGCAGCCGTTTTCTGCGTCCTGTAGACCATGCTAATCAAAGTCGGTTATATCAAGCTTCCGAATATGTCTTCGATCGCTTCCTCGGTTTGTACGATTGGAGTCTGAAAAAAGTTTTAAAATATCACCGCACCACGATGATTTTATCTGCCTTTCTATTGGCGGTGACAGTTGGGCTGTTAGTGATAGTTCCCAAAGGCTTTATTCCTAGCGAAGATACCGGACAAATTACAGGTATTACCCAAGCAGCCGAGGACGCATCCTTTGATAATCTTGTCCAGCATCAGCAGACAGTTGCTAACCTGATTCGTGAAGATCCCAATGTAGATGCAGTCAACTCCAATATTGGCGCGGGAGCGAGTGCTAATGGCAGTGGAGCAGCAGTTGCAGCCAATTCCGGGAGTTTGTTTATTCGGTTAAAACCGCGATCGCAGCGCCAACTAGGGGCTGACGAAATCGTGCAAAATTTGCGAACCAAACTCGCCACTGTTCCAGGCATCCAAGTATTCTTACAAAATCCGCCAGCAATACCCATTGGCGCTCAACAAAGCACAGGACTTTATCAGGTTGCACTTCAGAGTTCTGATGTCAAACCCTTACAGGAATATGTTCCCCAACTTGTTCTGAAGATGAAGAACTTGCCAGAACTCCAGGATGTCAACAGCGATTTACAATTTGCTTCCCAGATTCAAATTGACATTGACCGCGATAAAGCCTCAACTTATGGGATAACCGCCGAGCAAATTGAAAATACCCTCAGAAGTGCTTACGGTTCCTACCAAGTGTCAACCATCTATGCAGCAACCAATGAGTATCAGGTGATTTTGGAATTAGCACCCCAGTATCAGCAAGATATTAATGCTCTGTTGACCTTATACATTAACTCCAGCACAGGAGTGGCAGTTCCTCTGAAGACATTCGCCAAACTATCTCAGGGAGTCAGCCCGTTAATGGTCAATCATAACGGTAGAATGAACGCTGCTACTATTTCCTTTAACCTTGCCCCCGGTGCGTCTTTGGGAAATGCCAACCAAGAAATTGAGGAACTGATCGATCGGGTGATTCCTAAGAGCATTAGCACCAGCTTTCAGGGCGCAAGCCAGGTGTTTCAAAGTTCACTGCCGAGTTTGGGTTTACTGTTAGCGATCGCCATCTTAGTAATTTATCTAATCCTGGGTATTCTCTATGAGGATTTCATTCACCCAATTACGATTCTTTCCGGTTTGCCATCAGCAGGTTTTGGGGCATTGTTAACGCTGATAATATTCCATGTTGAACTGAATGTTTATTCCTTCATCGGCATAATTCTTTTAGTGGGCATTGTGAAGAAAAACGGGATTATGATGGTGGACTTTGCTATTGTTGCCCAGCGAGAAGAATTGAAAAAACCGTCTGAGGCAATTTATCAAGCCTGTTTGGTGCGCTTCCGTCCGATTATGATGACGACGATGGCAGCATTAATGGGAACCTTACCCATAGCGATCGGATTTGGGGCTGGTTCGGAATCTCGCCGTCCTTTAGGGATTGCAGTTGTGGGTGGGCTAGTGTTTTCTCAGATATTGACCTTGTATTTAACACCCGTGTTCTATATATATATGGAATCGTGGCGGAAGAAGCTTAATCAAGTTAAGTTGCGGCGGGTATTTTCATTTTCAGGCGGGCGATCGTGATATTTAACAATTCAAAATTCAAAACTCAAAATTAAAGACAACACAGACTAAGTACAACATCTCATTAATTCATAGCGAAATCTCTGCGTGCCTCTGCGCTTACCTCTGCGCCCCTTTGCGTTTAAATTTCAACCCTCAATTCGCCATAATTTTACGCAAAGCTGTACTAAGCGATCGCATCGCCATCACATTTCTGGGAGAACAAAACTCATGAACCTTTCAGAACTCTTCATCCGTCGTCCGGTCATGACCACCTTGGTAATGATGGGTATCCTCATTTTCGGTCTCATGAGTTATCTACTGTTACCCATCAGTGCCCTACCCAACGTTGAATATCCTTTTATATCTGTCTCCGCTAGTCTCCCTGGTGCTACCCCAGAAACAATGGCATCTTCAGTCGCCGCACCCCTCGAAAGACAGTTTACCGAAATTGCTGGACTCAATTCATTCAATTCCACCAGTTCCACAGGCAGCACCAACATTTCCCTACAATTTGACTTTAGCCGCAGAGTGGAAGATGCCGCCAAAGATGTACAAGCAGCCATCTCAGCCGCCGCAGGACAACTACCCGCCGGAATGCCTCACCCCCCCACATACCGCAAGGTTAACCCATCTGTCTCACCAATTCTCTTCCTCTATATGTATTCGGAGACACAGCCAATCTCGACAGTTGATGAATACGCAGAGGTAACAGTTGGTCAACCAATTTCGATGATTGATGGTGTTGCTCAGGTACAGGTTTTTGGTCAACAGCAATATGCAGTCCGCGTCCAGCTTGACCCGCGAGAGTTAGCATCGCGGGGAATTGGTCTAAATCAGGTAAAAACTGCAATTCAACAGGGAAATGTCAACTTACCTACAGGCAGTCTCTCGGATACTTACAAAAGTTATACAATTCAGGCGAACGGTCAACTCACCGATGCTGCTAGCTATCGCCAGTTGATTGTAACTTATAAGAATGGTGCGCCCGTGCGGCTCCAGGATTTGGGGCAGGTAATTGATAGCGAACAAAACGTCAAAGTCTCAAATTTGTATAGCGATCGCAAAGTAACAAATCGCCATTCTGTTGTTCTCGCTGTGCAGCCGCAGCCGGGAGCTAATACTGTAAAAATTGTTGATGCTATCCAAGAACTTTTACCTACACTCCGCGAACAAGTTCCCAAATCTATCGAGATGGGGATTATGTACGATCGCTCCCAAACCATCCGAGCCTCTGTTAATGATGTGAAATTTACCTTGGTTCTCTCGGTTTGTCTAGTTGTCTTAGTTATTTTCTTATTCTTACGCGATCTAACAGCTACCCTAATTCCCAGTTTGGCGCTACCTGTAGCAATTATTGGCACTTTTGCTGTAATGTATCTGTCGGGTTTCTCCCTAGACAACCTTTCACTCATGGCTTTGACCCTTTCCGTGGGGTTTGTCGTGGATGATGCGATCGTTGTGTTGGAAAATATCGTCCGTTATCGGGAAATGGGCGAATCTCCGCTAAACGCGGCATTGAAGGGATCGAGGGAAATCAGCTTCACCATTTTGTCAATGACCCTCTCCTTGGTGGCGGTGTTCATCCCGATTATGTTCATGAGTGGAATAATCGGGAAATTATTTCATGAATTTGCCGTGACGATCGCAGTGGCAATTTTGGTTTCGGGTTTTGTTTCCCTCAGTCTCACCCCAATGTTGTGCAGTCGTTTTCTGCGTTCACATCAGCAAAGACCAAATCTGCTGTATCGAGTCTCAGAACGGGCATTTGATTTACTACTGCGGGGATATGATTGGACGCTCAAGCCTGTCTTAAAATACCGCTTAATGACACTGATTGGTTCTGGCATTCTGCTGGTAATGACCGTCTATTTGTTCGTCATCGTTCCCAAAGGATTTATTCCAACCGAAGACACCGGACAACTGACGGCTAACACCAAAGGAGCGCAAGATATTTCTTTTGATGATATGCGCCGTCATCAGCAAAAAGTTGTTGATATCATTCGTCAAGACCCTAACATTGAAGCCGTTGACTCAATTGTGGGTGCAAGTGGGCCGAATGCCTCGGTGAACTCCGGGCGAATTACGATTCGGCTCAAGCCACGTTCTCAACGTCAACTGAGTGCTGACGAAATCATTCAAGAGTTAACCCCTAAGTTGAGACGTGTAGTTGGGGTTAAGACATTCCTCCGTTCTCCGCCAGCTATTCCCATCGGGGGGCAACAAACTAATTCTACTTATCAGTTCACCTTGCAGAGTTTAAATTTACAAGACCTGCGCCAATATGTTCCTAAACTTGTAGATAAAGTCAAAACCCTACCAGGACTCCAGAACGTTGACAGTGATTTACAACTTAGTACTCCCCAAATCCAAGTCAAATTTGACCACAACAAAGCTGCAACCCTTGGCATTACCGCTCAACAAGTTGAACAAACCCTCAGCGCTGCTTATGGTTCTAGCCAGGTGTCAACTATTTATACCCCAAATGACCAATTCTATGTAATCTTGGAAGTAAAACCGGAATTTCAACGAGATCCTAGCGCCCTATCGATGCTCTATGTGCAATCAAGTACTGGGAAACTGGTTCCTTTGAGTGCGATCGCTAATATTACCCAGAGTGTCGGCCCGCTCACTGTTACTCACGTTGCTCAACTCCCCTCTGCAACTATCTCTTTTGACACCCTCCCAGGAACGTCTCTAAGTCAGGCTACAGATGCTATCAAGCAAGCAGCCAGTGAGCTATTACCCTCAACAATTACCCCCAGCTTTCAGGGTTCAGCCCAAACTTTTCAACAGTCCTTCAACGATTTAGGCGTGCTGTTGTTGGTGTCTATTGTAGTCATCTATCTGATTCTCGGTATCCTCTATGAGGATTTCATTCACCCAATCACCATTCTTTCCGGTCTGCCTTCGGCGGGTTTTGGCGCATTATTGACGCTGCTGATTTTCCAGGTTGATTTAAATCTTTACTCTTTTATCGGCATTATCCTGTTAGTGGGTATCGTCAAGAAAAACGGGATTATGCTGGTGGATTTTGCCATTGAAGCGCAACGAAAAGAAGGAAAAAATTCCTTTGATGCCATTTATACCGCTTGCTTGATTCGCTTCCGTCCGATTATGATGACGACGATGGCAGCTTTAATTGGCACACTTCCCATTGCTCTGGGGACAGGAGTAGGTTCAGAAGCGCGTCGTCCTTTGGGGATTGCAATTGTTGGTGGATTGGTGTTCTCTCAGATATTAACTCTCTATCTGACTCCAGTGTTTTACATTTACATGGAGACATGGCGGAAAAAGCTGAGTATGCAGAGTAAGAAAGTTGAAAAAAAGCATCTGCCAGCAGTTAAAAGTTAATGATAGTTTTTCGTAAAATTGAGCATGAGTAAAGCGATCGCTTAGAGTCAATAACCATTGAACAAAGTCAGAAACTCTGAACAACTACAACTTCCGTTTCAATAAACTCAGCTTCTCTGCACAATACGCTGCTGAAAAAGCACGACCAAAAGTAAGAAGGCCCCACGAAGTACGAGTTGCCACCAAGGAGTAATGGTTCCCTCAAGATTTAAAAGGTTGTACATCATTCCTAGTAAAAGTACACCGACTAGCGTCGGAAACACGCTCCCTTGACCCCCTGCGAGAAACGTTCCTCCCATGACGGTGGCAGCGATCGCATCCGTCTCCCAGCCAAAGGCAGCGACAGGCTGACCCGCCCCTAGACGGCCTGCGAGAATAATACCAGCAAGCCCTGAAAGCAACCCGCTAAATGTGTAGACTGCCAGCTTCACTCGGTTTGGGTTCACGCCCATGAGCCGAGAAGCTTCCTCGTTGTTGCCAATAGCGAATATGTGCAAACCTAATCGGCTTCTGTGCAGCATAAACCAAGCTGCAAAATATAAGAGTGCAACTATCAGCACAGGTACAGGAACCCAACCAATGAATCCCCTACCCAGCCAAATAAATCCCGATGCTGTCGATGATACTGCAATGGACTTTTCCTCGGTGATGCTCAACGCCAGTCCACGTGCAGCGCTGGCAGTGAATAAGGTAACAACGAACGGCTGAAGCCGTGCGCGAGACACGAGAAGACCATTGACCACACCCAGCAACGTGGTACTAGCAATGCCGGCGGCGATCGCTACGAAGCTTCCTTGTCCGGCAAGCATTGCTGTAACAACACCGCCTAGAGCAACGAGGGAACCCACAGACAGATCGATTCCTCCACTCAAGATGACGACAGTCATGCCTAGCGCCACGATCGCCAGCATACTATTCTGTCGCATGATGTTCATCAGATTAACAGGTGTCAGGAAGGTTTCATAACGAAAGGATGCGAAAACAGCCAAACTAAGGAGTATGAGTAGCACACCCTGGGAGGTGAGGAGCTTGGCAAAACGCCGCAAACCCGTAAGCGCAAAAGACTTTGTAGCAGCCATAACGCGTTAAACCTCCCTCGGACGCTGCAAAAAAATGGCGAAAAGAATGATTACGGATTTCAAAACTAATGACCAGGTAAAGGGAATCAGCAGCATATTGAAACTTGTGGAAATCACCTGCATGAGCAAGGCTCCGACAACAGTGCCGAGGATATTTGCCCGTCCACCGGAGAAGGGCGTACCGCCAACAACAACGGCGGCGATCGCATCAAATTCTGCGTTGACACCGACCTTACTCGGATCGCCCATGCCCAGCCTCGCTGTCTCCACAAGTCCGGCAACCCCAGCAAGCAGGGCGCTAATTATATAGACTATATATTTCACGCGCTCCGCACGGATACCCGCAAGCCGTGCAGCCTCCTCGTTGCCGCCAACTGCGACGATATGACGGCCGAAAAGTGTAGAGCGGATACAGAAGAAAGCTGCCACGATCGCTACTGCCGCAATGACAACTTGAATTGGTATAGAACCGAGATAGCCCTTTCCCAGCGCTTCAAATGTCGGATTGACAAAGGGAACGAGCTTACCGTCCCCGATAACCTGAGCAATCCCACGCCATAAGATCAGAGCCGCCAAGGTGACGATCAAGGCATCAAGTTTCAGACGTGAGATCAGAAAGCCATTGATCGAACCAACCAATAGAGCAGCGCTGAAAGCGAACAAGATGGCAACAGTCATCCCATACTTAATCAGCAATGCGACAATGACTGAAACCAATGCCATAGTAGAGCCAACCGTCAGGTCGATGCCACGGGAGGCAATGACAAAGGTCATACCAACGGCAACCAACATTGTCGTCGATACTTGGAGCAACATATTTAATGTGTTGCTAATTGTTGCAAAACGCGGAGTGAAGATGGCGTTTGCAACATAGAGAATTAAAAGTGCCGCAAATGCACCGAAGTTTGGGTTCCACAGGGTTCCCCAACCCAGATCAGACTTCTTGCTCTTCATTTGGGTTTTGCTCTGTTTGGGATTGTCCACCGACGACTTCCTGACGATCTGCGCCTTCCGCCATTGCGTGCAGAATTGCCTTGATATTCTTCTGCTCGCCGCCCAGTTCCGCGATTGACTGCCCGTCACGCAGGACGACGACACGTTGCGAACCTTCAACTAATTCTTCCACTTCCGAGGAAATCATCAGAACTCCCAGCCCTTGCTGTGCTAGTTCGGCAATCAGCTGCTGGATCTCTCGCTTTGCACCAACATCAATACCACGAGTTGGCTCATCGAGGAGAAGAAGTTTTGTATTCTTGCACAGCCATCGTGCCAGAAGCACCTTCTGCTGATTACCGCCCGATAGTTCGTGGATCTTCTGCTCGGCGCTGGCGGCTTTGATATCAAGACGCTGCATGAAACGCTCTACAAGCTTGTTCTGTTGTTTTCTGGAAACGATGCCCCATCGCGTCAGGTTCGGTAGGGCAGCAAGCGTGAGGTTTTCGCGCACCGAAAGCTCAGGGATGATCCCGTCTGCCTTGCGATCCTCGGAAAGGAAAGCGATTCCAGCATCGATCGCATCATGAGGATCGCGCAGAGATAAAAGACTACCTTCGAGTTTTACAGTTCCACCCTCAAGGGGTTCAGCCCCAAATAGGGCACGCACTGTTTCACTACGACCAGAGCCGAGCAAACCCGCAATCCCGACGATTTCGCCATGCCGCATTTCAATGGAAACACCATTGAGCCGTTTTTTATATTTGAGAGCTTCCGCTTGGAGTAGCACTGGCCGATTTAGCGTGTTTTGCGAGTGTCCTGCAAACGCCGTGACTCCTTTGCTCACCTCTTCGGGTTTACGACCTAGCATAAAACAAACGAGTTCCAGACGAGTCAGCGAAGAGAGCGATCGCGTCACGATATTGCGCCCATCACGCAGTACCGTCACGCGATCGCACACGGCATAAAGTTCTTCAAAACGGTGGCTGACGTAGACGATAGATGTCCCTTGCGACTTTAGCCGCCGCATGACATCAAAAAGCACAGAAACTTCAGTTTCCGTCAGCGAACTCGTGGGTTCATCAAGGATCAGCACCCGCGCCCCAAAGGATATAGCGCGGGCGATCGCTACCATCTGGCGATGGGCAATATTCAGCGAACCAACCACTGAGTGCGGGTCGATATACAACCCCAGGCGCTCCAGGATATCGGCAGCCTTAATATTCATCACCCGTCTATCAATGATGCCGAAGCGATGCGGCTCCCTGCCCAGAAAAATATTCTCAGCAACAGTTCTCAAATCCACCAGCTGGATCTCTTGGTAGACAGCTACAATGCCTGCCGCCTGCGCTTCGGTTGGGTTCTGAAATGCCACGGTTTTCTGGTCGTACTCTATAACACCCGAATCCCGTCGGTAAGCCCCCGTCATAATCTTGATCAGCGTCGATTTGCCAGCGCCATTCTCTCCAACCAGTGCATGAATCTCGCCTGCCTTCAGTTCAAAATCCACACCCCAGAGCGCTGGCACGCCGGAAAAACTTTTTTTTATACCCGTCATGCACAGGACATTTCTAGTCGCCTGATTCATCGGCTTTACCTAGTTTTTGTCTTAATTGCCGATAGTGGAGATCCTTCACTTCGCACTATAGTAATCTTTTTTGTCCATCGTGGAAGCTCAGGAAAATTCCAGGTTATCTTTTTTCTATTTTAGGGTGAGAACCAATACTGCTCGGTTAAAGTACTTGAAAGTCGTTTTGAGGTACTGAAAAGTCGTTTTGAGGTACTGCAAAGTCGTTTTGAGGTACTTGAAAGTCGTTTTGAGGTACTTGAAAGTCGTTTTGA